>NZ_DASQPW010000177.1:0-14522 GCF_035643755.1 Stackebrandtia sp.
GCTCGCCGCCCGACAGGTAGCGGCGGGGATTGGGGAGGTCGGTGGGCACCACCCAGCGGATCGACCGATTCAGGTGCCGGCGGCCGTACACCAGACGCAGGCCCAGCTCAGGAAGGTCCAGCAGGGCGTTGAGGTCCATGATCACCGCCTTTCGCCGGTGTTCGTCCCGCGATGTTAACGGGTGGGAAACTATGAAGGGGGCTGGACGATCATCCAAATTTCGCGGGTGTGAACAGCGGGGTTTTTGTGGCGTCCGACGGTGGAAGTCAATGGGGGACAAGCGGTTAACTTCCTGCCCATCGAGGCGAACGACGGAGGTGAGCCATGTGGACCATCGAACGGTTCAACGAACTGCCGACCGAGCGGGCGGCTGAGGCGCTGACGGCCTGCTGCGCCGCCGGGGAGTGGACCCGGGCGGTGGCCGACGCGCGGCCCTACGCCGACGTCGACGCCCTGCTCGCGCACGCCACCGCCGCGTTCGACGCCCTCGATGCCGCCGCCATCGCCCGCGCCGCCGACGCGCACCCGCCGATCGGGCGGCGCGCCGCGGGCACCGACACCGAATCGTCCTGGTCCCGCCAGGAGCAGGCCGCCGCGGCCGCCCCCGACACTGGCGTCGCCGCCGAGCTCGCCGAGGCCAACCGCGCCTACACCGAGCGCTTCGGCCGGGTCTTCCTGATCTGTGCGACCGGCCGTTCCGCCGCGGCCATCCTGGCCGAGGCGAAACGTCGGCTGGGCAACGACGACGACACCGAGGCCGTGGAGGTGGCGCGCGAGCTGCGCGGCATCGTGCGGCTGCGACTGCGAAAGCTGGTGGGTCCATGAGCCTGTCCACCCACGTCCTGGACGCCACCGCCGGCCGACCGGCGGCGGGCATGGAGGTCTCGCTGTGGTGCCGCACCGACGACGGCGGCTACGAGATGCTCCACAGTGGGACGACGGATACCGATGGCCGGATCGCGGGCTGGCGGCTGCGTTCCGGCCGTCACCGCCTCGTCTTCTCCACCGGGGACTGGTGGCGGCGGCGCGACACCCCCACCTTCCACCCCGAGGCCGTGGTGACCTTCACCGTCGCCGACCCCGACGCCCACCACCACGTCCCGCTGCTGCTGAGCCCGTTCGCCTACTCGACGTACAAAGGGAGCTAATCCATGGCCGTTCGCCTCCACACCAACCGCTACGGCAAGGCCGAGACCCGCCTGGTACGGCTGGTGCGCGACACCCCCCGCCACGAGATCATCGACCTGAACGTGTCGGTGGCGCTGTCGGGCGACCTGGACGAGGTGCACCTGTCGGGCGACAACGCGAACGTGCTGCCCACCGACACCCAGAAGAACACCGTGTACGCCTTCGCCCGCGACGGCATCGACGGCGTCGAGCCCTTCGGACTGCGGCTGGCCAGGCACTTCGTGGACTCCTTCGCCCCGATCCGCCGCGCCACGGTGACCATTGAGGAGTATCGCTGGCAGCGGCTGGGCGACCACTCGTTCCAGCGCCCCGTCGGCGGCGAGGTGCGCACCGCCTCGGTCGACTACGACGGCTCGGTCGCGACCGTGGGCGCGGGACTGAAGGACCTGCTGCTGTTGAACTCCACCGATTCGGAGTTCTCCGGGTACATCAAGGACGAATTCACCACGCTCCCCGAGGCCACCGACCGCATCCTGGCCACGGCGGTGGCGGCGGGCTGGACGTACGCGACGTCCGAGATGGACTTCGCCAAGGCGTACGACGCGGCGCGCGCGGCCCTGATCGCCGGGTTCACCGGCACCTATTCGCTGTCGCTGCAGCAGACGCTGTACGCCATGGGGGCCAAGGTGATCGAGGCCGTCGACGAGGTGGACGAGGTGTCGCTGGAGCTGCCCAACAAGCACCACTTCCTGTACGACATCGAACGCTTCGGGCGCGACAACCCCGGCCTGGTCTTCAACGCCGCCGACCGCCCCTACGGCCTGATCGAGGGGACGGTGCGACGCGCATGAGCATGGACTTCCACAGTCCCACCACATTGGACGAAGCCGTGGAGATCAAGGCCGCCCATCCCGACGCGATGCCGATCGCCGGCGGCACCGACGTGATGGTGGAGTTGAACTTCGACGTCCACCGGCCCGCCGCCCTGCTCGACCTGAACCGCGTCGCCGAGCTCGCCGAATGGGACGGCGACGACGCTCGGGTGCGCATCGGCGCGGGCGTGCCGTACGTGCGGATCATCAACGAGATCGGGCCGATCCTGCCCGGGCTGGCGATCGCCTCGCGCACCGTCGGCTCGCCGCAGATCCGCAACCGCGGCACCCTGGGCGGCAACCTCGGCGCCGCCTCGCCCGCCGGGGACGGCCATCCCGTCCTGATGGCCTCGAACGCCACCGTGGAGATCGCCTCCGCGTGCGGCCGACGCGACGTCGCCATCGCCGACTTCTTCACCGGAGTGAAGCGCAACTGCCTGGCCGAAGACGAGCTCATCACCGCGATCAGGGTGCCGAGAATCGAAGGATCCCAACAGTTCTCCAAGATCGGCACCCGAAACGCCATGGTGATCGCGGTGTGCGCGCTCGGTCTGGTGCTGGACGCCGCGCGTCGGCGCGTCGGCACCGGGATCGGTTCGGCCGCACCCACCCCGGTGCGCGCACCCGAAGCCGAGGAGTTCCTGGCCGCCGAGCTGGACTGGGACAAGCGGGGACCGCTGCCCGAGCCGGTGGCGAGGCGCTTCGGCGAACTGGTGGCAGCGGCGGCCCGCCCCATCGACGACGTGCGCGGCAGCGCCGACTATCGCCGCCACGCCCTGTCCGTCATGGCCCGTCGCACTCTGGGATGGGCGTGGAAGGAGTTGCGATGCGCCTGAAACTGTCGGTCAACGGAGAGGACGTGGCCGCCGACGACGTGTGGCCCGGCGAGAGCCTGCTGTACATGCTGCGTGAACGCCTCGGCTTCCCCGGCGCCAAGAACGCCTGCGAGCAGGGCGAATGCGGTTCCTGCACGGTCTACCTGGACGACACCGCCGTGTGCTCGTGCCTGGTGGCCGCGCCGCAGGCCGCAGGCCGCCGGGTGCGCACCGTCGAGGGGCTGGCCGCCGGCCTGCCCGACGAGGAGCTGTCGGCGATCCAGGCCGCCTTCGTGGAGGCCGGGGCCGTGCAGTGCGGGTTCTGCACCCCGGGACTGCTGGTGTCCGCCACCGACCTGCTGCGCCGCAACCCCCAACCGTCCGATGTCGAGGTTCGCGAGGCGCTGGCGGGGAATCTGTGCCGCTGCACCGGTTACGAGAAGATCCTCGACGCCGTCCGGTTGGCCGCCACCAGGAGGAACCCATGAACCGCATCATCATCGACAACGCCGCCGTCGCCACCGTGGACGGCGCGGGCACCGAGCACGCCTCCGGTCACGTGGTGATCGAGGACGGCCGGATCGCCGCCGTGGGCGCGGGAAGCGCGCCGGCCCCTCACGACGACGTGCCGACCCGGCGCGTCGACGGCGAGGGCTGCCTGGCCACACCCGGCCTCGTCAACACCCACCACCACCTGTACCAGTGGGCGACCCGCGGCATGGCATGCGACCAGACCCTGTTCGAGTGGCTGGTGGCGCTGTACCCGGTGTGGGCGCACCTGGACGCCGAGACGCTGGGCGCGGCGGTGCGCGGCGGGCTGGGATGGTTGGCGCTCACCGGATGCACCACCAGCGCCGACCACCACTACGTGTTCCCCCGCGGCATGCGCGACGAGCTGCTGGACGCCGAGATCGCGGCGGTGCGCGACATCGGGGTGCGTTTCCACCTGGCGCGCGGCTCCATGGACAGGGGACAGTCGCACGGCGGCCTGCCGCCGGATCACCTGGTGGAGAACCTCGACGAGATCCTCACCTCCACCCAGGACGCCATCGCGCGGTATCACGACCCGTCGTTCGCGTCGATGCTGCGCGTGGCCGTGGCGCCCTGCTCGCCGTTCTCGGTCAGCACCGAGCTGCTGCGCGACGCGGCCGTGCTGGCTCGCGACAATGGCGTGCGGCTCCACACCCACCTGTGCGAATCCCTGGACGAGGACCGCTTCTGCGCCGAGACCCACGGCTGCTCCCCGGTGGACTACATGGACTCGCTCGGCTGGCTCGGGGACGACGTGTGGTTCGCCCACGCCGTCCACCTGCGACCCGAGGACGTGAAACGTTTGGGCGCCACGGGAACCGGCGTCGCCCACTGCCCGAGCTCCAACGCCCGGCTCGGCACCGGCATGGCCCCGTCGCGCTCCATGCTGGACGCCCGGGTCCCGGTGGGTCTCGGCGTGGACGGCTCGGCCTCCCAGGAGGCCAGCATGCTGGCCGACGAGCTGCGCCAGTCGCTGTACACCGCCCGCCAGGTCGGCGGCCCCCACGCGATGTCCGCGCGCCAGGCCCTGGCCATGGGCACCATCGGCGGCGCCCGGGTGCTGGGCCGCGAGGCCGAGATCGGCTCGCTCGAGGTCGGCAAGCTCGCCGACGTGGCACTGTGGAGGATCGACGGGCTCGGGCACGCCGGGATCGCCGACCCGGTGGCCGCCCTGGTGATCGGGCCGCCCGCGCCGCTGGCGCTGCTGACCGTCAACGGCCGCCCCATCGTGGAGGACGGGGAGCTGCTCACCGCCGACGCCGCGGCCCTGGCCCGCGAGTCCCGCGCCGCCCACCGCCGCATCACGCGGAGGGCGGACCAATGAGGACACCGGTGCGCGGACCCGAGAGCCTCACCCAGGGGCTGCGCGGCGGGGTGGGCGACTCCCCGGTGCGTCCCGACGCCCGCCTCAAGGTGCGCGGCGAATTCGCCTACTCCTCCGACCTGTGGATGGAGAACATGCTGTGGGGCACCACGCTGCGCAGCCCACACCCGTACGCCCGGATTCGCGGCATCGACATATCGGCGGCCCTGACCCTGCCGGGGGTGCGCTGCGTGCTCACCGCCGACGACGTGCCCGGGTCCAAAATGTACGGAAACGACAAGCGCGACCAGCCCGTGCTGGCCATGGACGTGGTGCGCTACCAGGGGGAGCCGGTCGCGCTCATCGCCGCCGACCACCCCGAGACCGGCCGCCGCGCCGCCGCGCTGGTCGACGTGGACTACGAGGTGCTCCAGCCGCTCACCGACCCCGAACGCGCGATCCACGACGACTCGGCGCCGCGGCTGCACTCCGGCGGCAACGTGGTGCGCCACCAGCCCGTCGTCGTCGGCGACGCCGACGCGGCGGTCGCCGAGGTCGTGGTGAGCGGCGAATACACCGTCGGCATGCAGGACCAGGCGTTTTTGGGCCCGGAGTCCGGGCTGGCCGTGCCCGCCGAGGACGGCGGCGTCGACCTGTACGTCGCCAGCCAGTGGCTCCACAATGACCTGTGGCAGGTCGCGCCGTGTCTCGACCTGCCCGAGTCCAAGGTGCGGCTCACCCAGTCCGGTGTGGGCGGCGCCTTCGGCGGCCGCGAGGACCTGTCGGTGCAGATCCACGCCTGCATGCTCGCGCTGCACACCGGACGCCCGGTGAAGATGATGTACCACCGCCAGGAGTCGTTCTTCGGCCACGTGCACCGGCACCCGGCGGTCATGCGCTACGAGCACGGCGCCGACCGCGACGGCAGGATCGTCTACGTCAAGGCCGAGATCATCCTGGACGGCGGCGCCTACGCCTCGACGACCCCCGCCGTGGTCGGCAACGCCGCGTCGCTGGGCATCGGCCCCTACGAGGTCCCCAACGTCGCCATCGACGCCTGGGGCGTCTACACCAACAACCCGCCGTGCGGCGCGATGCGCGGCTTCGGCGCCGTCCAGACCTGCTTCGCCTACGAGTCCCAAATGGACAAACTCGCCGCCGCGGTGGGCATCAGCCCCGCCGAGGTGCGCCGCCGCAACGCCGTGGCCCAGGGCTCGAGGCTGGCCACCGGCCAGGTACTCGACTCCCCGGCACCGCTGGCCGAGATGCTCACCCGCCTGGAGGCCATCCCGCTTCCCGAAGCGCCCCAAGGCGACCGTGACCTGCGCGACCTCCCCGGAGGCGTCGCCAACACCACCCACGGCGAGGGAGTGCGGCGCGGGATCGGCTTCGGCGTCGGCATCAAGAACATCTGCTTCTCCGAGGGCTTCGACGACTACTCCACCGCCCGGATCCGCCTCGAGGTGATCGGCGGCGAGCCGGTCGCGCTGGTGCACACCGCCGGCATCGAGGTGGGGCAGGGGCTCGTGACGCTCCAGGCCCAGATCGCCCGCACCGAGCTGGGCGTCGAACGGGTCACCATCGTCCCGGCCGACACCGCCGTCGGCTCGGCGGGATCGTCCTCGGCGTCAAGACAGTCCTATATGACCGGAGGCGCGGTGCGCGCCGCCTGCATCGAGGTGCGCGGCGTGATCGCCGGGCGGCTCGGCGTGGCGCCCGTCGACCTGCGGCTGACCGGCGGCAAGGCCGTCTCCGCCGCCGGCGGGGTGCTCGGCGCGCTGGTCGACGTGCTGGGCGGCGACGCCATCGAGGTGACGCGGGAGTTCCGCCACCGGCCCACCGCGCCCATGGACCCGCTGTCCGGGCGCGGCGACTCCCACACCCAGCTGGCGCTGTGCGTGCACCGCGCGGTCGTCGACGTGGACGTCGAGCTCGGCCTCGTCAAGGTCGTCGACCTGTCGGCGGTGCAGGACGTCGGCAAGATCCTGAATCGACTGTCCCTTGAGGGGCAGATCCAGGGCGGCACCGCCCAGGGCCTCGGCCTGGCGGTGATGGAGGAGATCCTGGTGTCGGAGGGCAAGGTACGCAACCCGTCCTTCACCGACTACCTGATCCCCACCATCCTCGACATGCCGCCCATGCGCATGGAGATATTGGAATACCCCGACCCCAATGCTCCCTACGGACTCCGCGGCGCGGGAGAACCCCCCACCCTGTCGTCCACCCCGGCCATCGTGGCCGCCATCCGTGACGCCACGGGACGTGCGCTACCTCGCGTTCCGGTCCGCCCCGAGCACATCGTCGGGGACTGACGAGCAAGATCACGGACGGATCGGCGTTGGACTTGCTCCCGCTCGCCACGCCCGAGAACTGACCGGACAACCCAGACAACAGTGGGAGAGAAACTGATGAGCTCCACCGCATCGGACGCCACGAAGGCGTCCCGCGCGCCAGGGTCGCGGCCACCCGGATGGTTCGACCGCTGGTTCCAGATCACCGCGCGCGGCACCACCCCACTGCGCGAGGTGCGCGGCGGCCTGACCACGTTCATGGCGATGTCGTACATCATCGTCCTCAACCCCCTGATCCTCACCGGCGCCCACGACATCAACGGCCAGCGGCTGTCGCTGATCGGCGTCACCACCATGACCGCGTTCTCGGCGTTCGTGGCCACCGTCGTGATGGGCGCCATCGGACGGGTGCCGCTGGCGCTGGCCGCCGCGCTCACCGTCAACGCCGTGGTGGCGTACCAGATCGCGCCGCAGGTGACCTGGCCGCAGGCCATGGGCCTGGTGGTGATCCAGGGACTCGTGATCGTGGCGCTGGCCGCCAGCGGCGTGCGTACCAGGATCATGAACGCGATACCCCGCGACCTGAAGCACGCCATCGGCGTCGGCCTCGGGCTGTTCATCGCGCTGATCGGACTGGTCAACGCGGGCTTCGTCACCCGCCGCCCCGACGCCGCGCACACCACGGTGCCCGTGGTCCTGGGCGACGGCGGTGTCCTCAAGGGATGGCCGATCGTCGTGTTCGTGGTCGGTCTGGTGCTGATGATCGCGTTGTGGTCGCGCAAGGTGCCCGGCGCGGTGCTGCTGAGCATCGTCGTGGCGACCGTGCTGGGCATCGTCATCGAAACCGTCGCCCACGTCGGGGCGGGCTGGGGCCTGGTGACGCCGTCGGTGCCCGACAAGGTCGCCCAGCTGCCCGACTTCTCGCTGTTCGGCCAGGTCGACGTCGTCGGCGCGGTCACCCACATCGGCCTCGTGTCCCTTGTGGTCTTCGTGTTCACGCTGGTGCTGTCGGGATTCTTCGACGCCATGGGAACCGTGATCGCGGTGTCCGACGAGGCGGGGCTGGTCGACTCCAACGGCAACATGCCCGGCATCGGGCGGGTGCTGTCCATCGACGGCGCCGCCGCCACCTTCGGCGGCCTCACCTCCTCGTCAGCCAACACGGTGTTCGTGGAATCGGCCGCGGGCGTGGGAGACGGGGCCCGCACGGGACTGGCCAGTGTGGTCACCGGCGGCATGTTCGGCGTCGCGATGTTCTTGGCGCCCCTGGCGACCGTGATCCCGCAGCAGGCCGCCGCCCCCGCGCTGGTGCTCGTCGGCGGACTGATGTGCGCCCAGGCCCGCAACATTGACTGGAAGAACACCGAGATCGCCATCCCCGCGTTCCTGATCCTCGCGATCACCCCGTTCACCTACTCGGTGACCTCGGGCGTGGGCGCGGGAGTCATCGCCTACGTCGTCATCAAGGCCGTCAACGGAAAATGGCGCCAGCCCGGCTGGCTGCTGTGGATCGTGTCGGTGGTGTTCGTGGCGTACTTCGGAATCTACGCACTGGAAACCATCGCCAAATAAGCCCTCATGGAAGGAGCCGAACCATGCGTGACATCGCTACCACCGTCGCACAGTGGTGCGCCGAAGGGCGGCGCTTCGCCCTGGCGACGGTCATCGCGGTGACGGGCTCGGCTCCCCGCCCGCCCGGGACCGCACTGGCCGTGGACGCCGCGGGCACCGCCATCGGCGGGGTCTCGGGCGGCTGCGTCGAGGGCGCCGTGTACGACGCCTGCCAGCGGGTGCTCGACGGCGCCGATCCACAGGTGCACACCTTCGGATACTCCGATGCCGACGCCTTCGCCGTGGGGCTGACCTGCGGCGGCAGCGTCTCGGTGTTCGTCACCCCCGTGGACCCAGGAGACCCCGCGATCACCGCCGCCGCAAGGGAACTGATGGCGGGCAACGGGGTCGCGCTGGCGCGGATCGTCAGCGGCCCTGGCACGGGTCGCGCGCTGGCGGTCGAGGCGGACCTCCCCCCCGTCAGCTCAGGTCCATACGAAGGCACCAAAGCCTCTGGTGCCCAGGGAGAGTCGGGCGTGCATCGCGGGCTAGAGGTGGAGGCGGACCTCCCCCCCGTCGGCTCAGGTCCATACGAGGGTGCCAAAGCCTCTGGCGCCCAGGGGGAGTCGGGTCTGCATCGCGGGCTGGAGGTGGACGTTCCCGCCGTCAGCTCAGGTCCTGACGAGGGCGCCAAAGCCCCTGGCGCCCAAGAAGAATCGGGCGCGGGGGGCGCGCTGGCGGTCGCGGGCGAGTCCAGGTCGGGAGCGGCGCGAAAGCCCGTCGACGGCGGGATATCGGCTGGCGATGTGGATCCTGGCTCGCGGGCGCACGGCTCGCTCGGCGAGGCGAAGCTGGACGCCGAGGTCGTGGGTAGGGCCCGCGAGCTGTTGGCGGGCGGGCGATTCGGACGCTTCGATGTGGACGGACGTGGCATCCTGGTGGAGGCGTACCCGCCGCCGCCTCGGCTGCTGGTGTTCGGAGCCGTCGACTTCGCCGCCGACGTGGTGCGCCTGGCGAAGCAGCTCGGGTACCGCGTCGTCGTGTGCGACGCGCGCGGCGTCTTCGCCACGCCCCAACGGTTCCCCGAGGCCGACGAGATCGTCGTCCAGTGGCCGCACCGCTACCTGGACGGCATCACCGTGGACGCCGCCACCGCCATCTGCGTGCTCACCCACGACGCCAAGTTCGACATTCCGCTGCTGGAACGCGCCCTGCGATCCGAGGCGGGATACATCGGCGCGATGGGATCGCGGCGTACCCACCGCGATCGGCTGCGGCGCCTGCGCGACAGCGGCGTGGAGGAGTCCGCGCTGCGCAGGCTGCGCTCGCCCATCGGGCTCGACCTCGGCGGGCGCTCCAGCCAGGAGACCGCCCTGTCGATCCTCGCCGAGATCACCGCGCTGCACCACGGCGCCAGCGCGGGCTTCCTGTCCGAAACGGACGCCCCGATCCACAAGACCCCAGCGATGAGTTAAGGAGTGAAGGCCCATGGTTCACATGTTTCTCAACGGAGGCGCGATGCGGGGCGGACCGCTGCACGACATGCTGCGTGGCGCGCCGCTGGTGGCCGAGATCAACACGGCGCCGATGTACCGCTTCTATTCGGTCGGCGATCGTTATCCCGCACTGGATCCCGTTTCGGCGGGCGGGCGCGCCGTTGCGGGGGAGCTGTACGACATGCCCCTGGACGTGCTGCACGCCAGCCTGCTGCCCAACGAACCGCCCGAACTGGAGCTGTCGGTGATCCGCCTGGCCGACGGCACGGCCAGCCTGTCGATGGTGCTGCGGCCGAACCTGCGAGGTTCGTCCGAGCTGGTCGACATCTCCGAGGTCGGTTCGTGGAACGCCTACCAGGAGGCCAGGGCATGACGCGATTCACGGCCAATCTGTCCATCATGTTCACCGAGCTTCCGATGCTGGAGCGGCCCGCGGCCGCCCGCGCGGCGGGACTCGAGGCGTGCGA
Organism: Stackebrandtia sp.; assembly: GCF_035643755.1. Classification (NCBI taxonomy): domain Bacteria; kingdom Bacillati; phylum Actinomycetota; class Actinomycetes; order Glycomycetales; family Glycomycetaceae; genus Stackebrandtia; species Stackebrandtia sp. The sequence goes on from NZ_DASQPW010000177.1 coordinate 10,455, forward strand.
GTTCTGGTGGCCGTTCGCCACACCCACCCCGTCCGACTCCGAAGTGGACGCCTTCGTCGCGGCCATCGACGACGCGGGCATGCGTCTGACGGGCCTCAACTTCGCCGCGGGCGACATGCCCCGCGGCGACCGCGGGCTGCTGTCGTCCCCGTCCGACAGCGCGGCCTTCCGCGACAACATCGACACGGCGATCGGCATCGCTACACGGTTGGGATGCCGATCGCTCAACGCCCTGTACGGCAACCGCATCGACGGCGTCGCCCCCGAACTCCAGGACGAGCTGGCGGCCGAGAACCTCGCGCTGGCCGCGCGCGCGGCCGCGACGTCCGAGGCGGTCGTGCTGGTGGAGGCGGTCAACGCGCACGAGAACCCCCGCTACCCGCTGACCTCGTCGGACGACGTGATCCGCGTGCTGGACGCCGTGGGCGCGCCCAACCTGCGCCTCCTCGCCGACTTCTATCACCTGGCGCGCATGGGAGAACCCCCCGACGAGGTGCTGGGGCGCCACTTCGGACGCATCGGGCACGTCCAGATCGCCGACACGCCAGGCCGCGGCGAACCAGGCAGCGGCACCTTCGACTTCACCGCGCTGTTCGACGATCTCGACGCGCGCGGCTACCCAGGCTGGGTCGGGCTGGAGTACAAGCCGACCGTGCCCAGCGCCGACAGCCTCGGCTGGATGGAGAAACTCCGCAACTAACCATCCACAACGATCACCACCGCGGCGTCGCGCGACGCAGCGTCGGCACCGTGTCGCCAAAAAACGGTGCCGAGACATCACGGAAGAGGGAAGAGATGACGACCATAGGATTCATCGGGCTGGGCATCATGGGCGCTCCCATGGCCCGCCACCTGGCCGACGCCGGGCATCGGGTGCACGGCTTCGACCTGTCGCGGGAAGCGGTGTCCACACTGGCCGAAGCGGGCGGGGAGGCGGCCGAGTCGATCGGCGACGCCGCGTCGGGCGCCGACATCGTGATCACGATGCTGCCCGCCGACGCGCAGGTCGAGGCGGTGGTGCTCGGCGACGACGGTGTGCTGGCCCACGCCGCGGCGGGCGCGCTGCTCATTGACATGAGCACCGTCAGCCCGCAGACCTCGCAGGCGGTGGCCACCGCCGCCGCGCCGCGTGGGGTGCGGGTGCTGGACGCGCCCGTGTCGGGCGGCCAGGCGGGGGCCGTGGAGGCGGTGCTGTCCATCATGGTGGGCGGCGACGAGGCCGACTTCGCGTCCGCCCGCGACATCCTCGACGCGCTCGGCAAGACCGTCGTCCACGTCGGACCCCACGGCGCGGGCCAGGTCGTCAAGGCCGCCAACCAGCTGCTGGTGGGCGGGATCATCGCGCTCAACGCCGAGGCGCTCGTCCTCATGGAGGCGTCGGGCGTCGACCCCGCGCGGGGGCTGGAGGTCCTCAACGGGGGGCTGGCGGGATCGACCGTCCTGACCCGCAAGATGGACAACTTCCTCCACCGCTCCTACCCGCCGGGCTTCCGCATCGACCTGCACCACAAGGACATGGGCATCGTCCACAATGCCGCGCGCGGCGCGGGCGTCGCCCTGCCGCTGGCTGCCCAGGTGGAGTCCCTGGTGGCCGCCGCCCGCGCCTCGGGCCTCGGCGACGCCGACCATTCGGCGCTGCTGGCGGTCATCGAGGGTCTCAACGATCGGAAGGGGGCGTAAGGCCATGACGACCATGCCAGTCATGCGCGCCGTCGTCGAGGTGCTCAAGAGCGAGGGCGTCGACATGTCCTTCGGCTGCCCGGGCGCGGCGATTCTGCCGCTGTACCAGGCGATGGAGGCCGACGGCGACATCGGACACCTCATCGTCCGCCACGAGGAGGGCGCCACCCACATGGCCGACGGCTGGGCCCGCACCAACGGCAAGGTCGGGGTCGCCATCGGCACCTCGGGCCCCGCGGGCACCAACATGATCACGGGCCTGTACACCGCGATGGCCGACTCGATCCCGATCCTGTGCATCACGGGGCAGGCGCCGCTGGGCAAGCTCCACCAGGAGGCGTTCCAGGCGGTGGACATCGTGGACGTCGCCGCGCCCGTCACCAAGTGGGCGGTGCAGGTGAAGGAGGCGGCCCAGGCGCCGTGGATCTTCCGCCGCGCCTTCCAGATCGCCCGCTCGGGCCGACCAGGGCCCGTCCTCATCGACCTGCCCCTGGACGTCCAGAAGCAGACCATCGAATGGGACCCCGACCTCGACGCGCCGCTGCCCGTGCACCCCGTGGAGCCCACGGCGCCGCGGGTGGACCGCGCGCTGGAGATGCTGCTGGAGGCCGAGAAGCCGCTGATCCTGGCGGGAGGCGGCGTGATCGGCGCGGGCGCCTGCGCCGAACTGCGCGAGGTCGCCGAGCTGCTGGACGTCCCCGTGCAGGTCACCCTGATGGGCAAGGGCGCGCTCGACGACGACCATCGCCTGAACGCGGGCATGACGGGAATCCAGACCACGCAACGCTACGCCAACGCGTCCTTTCTGGAGTCCGACCTGGTGTTGGCGGTGGGCGCCCGCTTCGGCGACCGCCACACGGGCGCCCTCGACGTCTACCGCGGCGACCGCAAGTTCATCCACGTCGACATCGAACCGACACAGATCGGCAGGGTCTTCGGGCCCGACCTGGGCATCGTGTCCGACGCCAAGCTGTTCCTGAGCTCCCTGCGCGACGCCGCACGCAGCCGATCGGCCGCGTTCTCCCGCCCGACGTGGACGTCCCGCATCACGGAGCTGAAGACCACACTGGAGCGTCCACTGTCGGACGACTCGGTGCCGATCAAGCCCCAGCGGGTGTTCGCCGAACTCAACGCCGCCTTCGGGCCCGACACCTACGTGGTCACCGCGATCGGGCTCTACCAGATCTGGTCGGGCATGTACCAGAAGGTCCACAAGCCACGGCACTACCAGGTCTGCGGCCAGGCGGGCCCGCTCGGCTGGGAGATCCCCGCCGCCATCGGCGTCAAGAAGGCCCTGCAATCGGCGGGCAGGGGCGACACCGAGGTGCTGGGGGTGGTCGGCGACTACGGCTTCCAGTTCCTGGTGGAGGAGCTCGCGGTGGCCGCGCAGTACCGCGTGCCGTTCGTGCTGGTCATGCTCAACAACGAGTATCTGGGTCTGATCCGCCAGGCCGAGATCGACTACGACATGAACTACCAGGTCGACATCCACTACGACGCGTACGGAACCGATAACGTCACCATCATGGAGGGTTACGGGTGCTCGGGACGCCGCGTCGAACAACCAGGCGACATCGCCGAGGCGATCGACTGGGCGCGTAAGGAAGCCGCGTCCACCAGCCGACCCGTCCTGGTCGAGATCATGGTGGAACGCGAGGCCAACTCGGCGCGCGGCGCGGCGATCGACGCGGTCATCGAGCCATGACGACCGTCGTCATCGCCTGCGACAAGTTCAAGGGCTGCCTGACCGCCGCCGAGGTCGCCGACCACCTGGCCGACGGCCTGCGGGCGGCCCGCGTCGACACCCGCCGCGTACCCGTGGCCGACGGCGGCGAGGGCACGGTGGCCGCGGCCCTCGCCGCGGGCTTCACCCGCCACACCCTCACGGTCCACGGCCCCCTCGGCGATCCCGTCGAGGCGTCCTTCGCGGTCAAGGGCGACCAGGCCGTGATCGAACTCGCCGAGGCGTCGGGCCTCCGCCACTGCGGCGCCCCCCGTCCACCCACGGCCGAAACCAACGACCCCCCGACCGCGCCCCTCGGGGGAGGCCCCCCGAACACGGTCTCCATTGGCCGCGATACCGCAACGGCCATCGGCGATCGCGCCCGCCACGACGGCGCACCCGTATCGGCGATGAACGCGCGACACGACGCGTCGGCTGGCCGCGGAAGCGGACCCGCCGTCGGCGACCGCGACACGGGCGGGACCCCGCCCCTCGTGGACCATCCAAACGGCGTTTCGTCTGGCCGCGGAGGCGGAACCGATCCCCTGGCCGCCAGCAGCTTCGGCACCGGCGAACTGTTGGACGCCGCGCGCGGGCGCGGCTGTCGCCGCATCGTGCTTGGCCTGGGCGGCAGCGCCTGCACCGATGGCGGGGCGGGGATGCTC
>NZ_DASQPW010000178.1:0-2261 GCF_035643755.1 Stackebrandtia sp.
TGATGTACCCACACGGGCCACTGGCCGACAGGGCCAGGAGGATCGGCGAACAGTTCGACATCCCCAAGACCCACCTGCCGAAACGGCGCCTGCGTGCTGTCATTGCCCTCGGTCTGTTCCCGATCCTGTGGGTGCTACCGAAATGCGGGGAGTGCGGGCAATCCTGGCCATGCACCCCATTGACTGACCATTTCAGACACACCCTCGGATGGGCTGGAGACTTGTCGGCGAGGTACAAGGCCATGTCGACGAAGCGACGCAGAACCAAGGCCGCAAAGAGGAACCCGACAGCTATCTCGCATCGCGCCAAACCCCGACGCCGTTGGAGACGATAACGGGACGGCAGATGCAACTCCCCCTCGCACAGCTAAATAAGCAACGACAGGTTCACGAAGGTCTGCCGTCCCGACGGGGCTAACGTCGTCGGGACGGCAGACCACACCCCCGCCACGGCCAGGCAAGAAGCGGGAGGTTGGCAAACATCTGCGCAACACCAGCTTCGGTGAAAGCGGCGTGCGACTCCCCCTCGCACGGCAACCCAAAAGCGACGGGTTCACGAGAATTGGCGACTGGGTGGGGTCGACGACAGCGCCAAGGCTCTGCCCGCCAAAGAGCGATACGTTCACAACAGTCTGCCGTCCCGACGGGGCTGACCACGACGGGACGGCAGACCAAGCCCCTGCCCAACGCAGCCAACCCAACCCGCGGCTTCCCAACGGCGAGCAGCGTAAGAACTGTTCGCCGTGGAAGAGGGAGCCGCACCTCCCCGACCATGGCCAAACGAATCGCGCCACGTCAGCGGCGATGGGCAGCGCGGGGCGCGTTTGACGGAGGTGCCGCGCGGGAGTCGGTCATTCGGCCGAGGAGGCGCGGCGGATATCCGTCCGTTGGGGGAAGTGGGGAAGCATTGGCGCGCCCCACAATCATCGCGTGAAACGGATACTCGCTCTTGCCTCCGCCGTACTGGTCGCCGCTGGCGTCGCGGCGTACGTGACCTGGGACGCCTCGGCCGACGGTCGGGAGATCGCCTGGAAGACCTGCGGCCAGAAGCCTGGCGCCGAATGCGGCAGCCTCGACGTGCCCCGCGACTACGCCGACCCGAACGCGGGGACGGTGAAGCTGAACATCACCCGCCGCGCGGCGACCGACCCCGACAAGCGCGTCGGGGTGCTGTTCTTCAACCCTGGCGGTCCAGGCCAGCCCGCCGCCGGCTACGTGCGCGACGCCGTCGACCAGACCTTCTCCAAGGACCTCCAGTCGCGCTTCGACATCATCGGCATCGACTCGCGCGGCGTGGGCGGCAGCCAGCAGCTGTCCTGCTCCAAGCCCGACCACGACCCGAACGTGTCGCTGTTTCCCCAGTCGCAGAAGGAATTCGACCAGCTGGTCGCGCACAACAAGAACATGGGCGACAGCTGCGACGATCTGATCTCCAACATGGACACCATCAGCGTCGCCAAGGACTTCGACCAGGTGCGCGCGGCGCTGGGCGAGTCCAAGATCAACTACCTGGGTCTTTCTTACGGCACCATCCTCGGCACCGCGTACGCCGAGCGATTCCCGCACCGCGTCCGCACCATGAGCCTCGATGGCGTGGTGGACCACGGGATGCGCACCTCGAAGCTGATCCTCGACGGCTCGACGGCACTGAACAAGTCCTTTGAGGCGTACGCCAAGTGGTGCGACGGCTCGGACAAGTGCGCCCTGCACGGCAAGGACTTCGCGGCCACCTTCGACGCCCTGGTGAAGTCCACGCGCGACAAGCCGATCCCCGTCCCGAACGAGCGGCCCATCACCGCCGAGGAACTGGAGTTCATCGTCAACGCGGGCCTGGACTCGGTCCCCGAGTTCGCCGAGCCGCTGTCCGACGCCCTGAAGCAGGCCGTCGACGGCGACGGCACCAAGCTGGCCGCCATCCGCACCGAGGCGGAGAACCCCGCCACCAGCGCCCCCTACCGCGCCACCCTCTGCCAGGACATCGACCCGCAGCTGACCAACTTCGAGCAGCTGCGCCACCTGGCGAACCAGGCGGTCAAGCGCGACCCGCACCTGGGAGGAATGTCGGAGTGGTGGTCGATCGCGGCGGGCTGCATCGGTTGGCCCGCGGCGCCGAAGAACCCCCAACACGCCGTCCACATCGACGACGCCCCGCCGATCCTGTTGGTGGGCAACACGGGCGACCCCGTCACCCCCGTCAGCGGCGCCGAGAGCCTCTCGCACGGCATCGAGGGCTCGGAGGTGCTGACCTACGACGGCGTCGG
>NZ_DASQPW010000179.1:0-25531 GCF_035643755.1 Stackebrandtia sp.
ATCTCATCGAGGGCGCGCGGGACCTGGCCGCGTATGGCGCCACGGCATCCGCGCTGCACCGGGCGCGCGGTCACGCCGAGAGCCTGGCCCAGGCGGAGCGGCGGGGCTCGGGCATCACGGCGGCCACCACGGCCTCGACCACCGCGATCGCGGGCCTCACCGTCATCGGGGTGTCGTTGAGCGCGGCGGGTTTGGGCGTCATGACGGCGGTGCTGGCGTTGACGGCGCTGGTGACGTTCGAGGCGTTGACGCCGCTGCCCGCGGCGGCGCGGCTGCTGGTGGACGTGCGGGCCTCGGCGGCGCGGCTGACCGAGCTGCTGGACGCCGAGCCACCCGTGCGCGACCCCGAGGATCCGAAACCCCTGCGCGACAACCACTACCACCTGCGGCTTCGCTCGGCGGCGCCGCGAATTCCCGGCCGCGAACTCGCCGACGGCGTCGACCTGGACCTGCCGTGCGGCCGTCGCGTCGCGATCGTGGGTGCCTCGGGCGCGGGCAAGTCCATGCTGTTGTCGATGCTGGTGCGGCTGTGCGGGGTCGGGCGGGGAACCGTCGAGCTCGGCGGCGTCGACCTGGAATCGTTGCGCGGCAACGATGTCCGCGGCGTCATCGGCGGCATGATGTCGGACGCCCACCTGTTCTGCACCTCGATACGCGACAACCTGCTCGTCGGGGACCCGAACGCCGACGATGACGCCCTGAACGACGCGCTGCGGCGCGCGGGCCTCACCGAGCTCGATCTGTCCACCATGGTGGGCACGGACGGGGACCGCCTGTCGGGCGGTCAAAGGCAGCGCCTGCTGTTGGCACGCGCCCTGCTGGCGGACGTCCCGATCCTGCTGCTGGACGAACCCACCGAACATCTGGACCCCGACACCGCCGACGCCATCATGTCCGACATCCTCACCGCCACCACGGGCCGCAGCCTGATCCTGGTGACGCATCGCCTCGCCGGCCTCGACGCCGTGGACGAGATCCTGGTGCTCGACGAGGGCGCGGTGATCCAACGCGGCACGCACGCCGAGCTCAGCCAAACCCCGGGCCCGTATCGCGATCTGTGCGACGCCGACGCGTTCGCGTCGACAACTCCTGTGTGAGAGGCATCGACCGGCAGACGACCGATGAGTTTGGCCTCCCTGCGCGGTCTACCTCCACGGCACGGCACGGCGCCGATTCGCGGCGCCGACGAGGAAAGGACGCCGCCATGGGCAATCCTGTGGTTCATTTCGAGATCGAGGGCAGGGACGGGGAGACTCTCCGCGACTTCTACTCGGAGCTGTTCGACTGGCGCATCGACGCCGACAATCCCGCCAAGTACGGCCTGGTGTCGCGCGACGACAACCTCACCGCCGACGGGGTGGGCATCGGCGGCGCCGTCTTCGAGGTGCCCGAGACGCCGTCGACGACGTGGCGCGGCCCGACGCGCGCCGAAGGATACGGGGGTCACGTCACGATCTTCGTCGAGGTGGACGACGTCGAGGCGGCCCTGGCGCACGCCGAACGGTTGGGCGGCGAACGCCTCCAGGGCCCCGACGAGGTGATGGGCGGGCTGGTCATGGGCAAGTTCCGCGACCCCGACGGCCACCTGGTGGGCCTGGTCGGCAGCCGACGCGGCGCCTGACGGCGGGTTCTGGTGAGAATCCGTGGCCGCCTCGGATGACAACGCGAAGATTTTGTTCGAAGATCGTTCGTAGCGGATGTCGAGAACGCCACGGCGGCTCCGTCCCAGGGGTACAAGCGGCCACCATGGCCGTCATGAAGGAGGAGAACCACCATGAGTTACGTACGCCGCATGGACCACGTGGGCATCAACGTCGTCGATCTCGACGCCGCCGTCGAGTTCTTCAGCATCCTGGGTTTCGAGATCCAGGGCAAGGCGCACATGAGCGGCGAGTTCGTGGAAAGCATCATCGACCTCCCCCATGTCGACGACGACCTGGTCATGATGCGCACCCCCGACGGCAGTGGAGCGGTCGAGTTGGTGCAGTTCCATTCGCCCCTCGACCCCGCGGGGCCGGAGATCTCGCCCGCCAACCGTCTGGGCATCCGCCACCTGTGCTTCGAGGTCGAGGACCTGAGCGGTCTGTTGAAGGCGCTGGGCGACAAGGGCTTCGAGCCGATGGGGCAGGTCCGCGACTACGAGGACATCTGGCGGATGTGCTACCTGCGCGGACCCGAAGGACTCATCGTCGAACTGTCCGAGAGGCTCCAGTCGTCGACGAAGAGCTGACCCGAACCCGCCGTGCGGTGCGCCCCACCGAATAGACGGGCGCACCGCACGAACGCTTACAGGTAGGGGCGGGTCGTCAGTTCCAGACCGTGCCCCGCGGGGTCCATGAAGTAGACGCCGCGCCCACCGTGCTCGGTGTTCGTCTGGCCTTCCCGAGTCCTCTGGTGATCGGCCCAGTAGGTGATCCCCCGGGATTCGAACCGCTCGATGGCGCGATCGAAGTGCTCCTCGGTCACCAGAAACGCGTAGTGGTGCATTTGAATGTCCACGGGCGGCTCGGCGAACTGCAGCAGGACGCCACCGTCCAAGGTGATGTTCGCGAACGGTCCCCACGACGGGGCCTCGTGCGCCTCGAGGATGTCCCGGTAGAACGCGGCGGATTTCTCGCGGTCCTTCGAGGGGATGATGGTGTGGTTGAACAGCGCTGTCATGTTTCCTTCCTTGGTTGTCAACGGGTGTGCGGGTGGTCGCACAACCAAGGAGGAGCTCGGGCGCGGTTCGCCGGGTCCGACCGCGCCCCGACGGCGGTTACGTCACGACCGGTTCACCGATCCGTGCGAGGCTGAAAGCCGACCCGGTCATCACCCGCGAAAGACTACTCGCCTCCCGCGAGATCGTTGAGGAAGCGCGACGACCGTCCTTTCTGGTTGATGTACCCGCGGTTTTGATAGAAGCCGTGCGCGGCCTCGCGGTGGTCGGAGCTGGTGACCTCCATGCGCGCGCAGCCGCGGCCCGCGGCGAACGACTCCGCGACGGACATCAGCTTTCCGCCGACGCCCTGGCCGCGCGCCCGGTCGGACACCACCAGGGCCACGACGCGCGCCCACGAGCCGTCGCGTTCGAAGAACGGGCAGACATGGACCGCGACGACACCGACGAGCTCGTCGCCGAACCCCGCCGCGAAGGCCGCGCTGGACGGGTCGTCGCTCCAGGCGAGAATTCGGGTTTCGGTCGCCGCGACATCGACCTGGGGATAGCCGAGCTGGCCGAGCAGCTCGTTGACGGCGGGGGCGTCGGTGGGGTGGACCGGGCGGATCCACATGCCTGCCGAGGGCGGCCCCGCCTCGGCGGTGTCGGTGAACGTCATGCCGCGATTCGAGTCGATGCGGTGTTGCCGCCGCGTATGCGTTTTTGGATACGCGGGCGATATGTCCCGCTCGTCGTCGAACCCGCTGTCGGCAAGCGCGACCCCGCGGAACTTTCGCGCCTTCCCCGGCGACTATGTAACCGTGAAGACTCTGCGGATCCTGTGCGGCGCCCTGCTCGCGGCGGCGCTGGCGGTGGGGGCCACCGCGACGCCCGCGTTCGCGCACGCCAACCTGATCAAGTCGAGCCCGAAGGACGGCACGACCGTCGCCGAGGCCCCGAAGACGGCGACGCTGACGTTCTCCGAAAAGCTCGACGCCGCCTCGACGAAGGTCGCGGTCACCAACGCGCACGGCGACACGATCGTGGAGGACAAGCCCGCGTTTCACGACGACACGATGACCGTGCCCCTGGCGCTGCCGGGCCCCGGCAGGTACACGATCGGCTATCACATCGTGTCGCGCGACGGGCACCCCGTCGAGGGCGAGGTCACCTTCACCGCGAAGTCGGCGCCCAAGCCCGGCGCGTCGGTGACGGTGCTGAAGAAGAAGGACGCCACCGCGTCCGACTCCAACGGCGGCTTCGCGTGGGGCTACGTCGCGGTGGCGGCGCTGGCGATCGTTCTGGCGGGGATTCTCTACTTCGGCGTCCGCCGCAGGCGGCAACCGCCCAAGGAGTTACGCGCCGAGGTCGAGGTGCATGTCGAAGTTCGGCACCACCTCGCCGCGGACGCGATTGTCGGGGTTGGCGCGGTCGACGACGAACCCGAACCGCTCGAACACGGGGCGCGCGGTGCGGCTCGCGTGGGTGTGAAGCCGCTCCAGCCCCAGCTCGCGGGCCTTGCCGATCACGGCGTCGACCAGCACCCGGGCGACGCCGCGCCCGCCCGCGTCGGGGTGCACGAACAGCATGTCGACGAGGCCCGTCGCGGTGACGTCGCCGAAGCCGACGACGCGGTCGTCGATCGTCGCGACGAAGGTGTGGGCTCGGGATCGGGTCTGGTTCCACGCGTCCGCATCGACGGTGTCGGGCGCCCACGCGAGGATCTGCCGCGGCGTGTAGTCCGCCGACGCGGTCTGGCGGACCGCGTGAAGAAACGTCTGCCACGTCGCCTCGGCGTCTCGCGGTTCGTAGGCCCGCACGATGAACGTCACGCGACGACGGTACCCACTCCGTTGTCAAGACCTCAGTGGTCAGTGTGGTGAGCGGGCGTCGTGGCGGCCGCGTCCCCGTGTCCCGCGTCACCGACCGCGATGTCACATCGCCGCGGCGCCGTCTCGTCCCCCTGTCATCACCACTTCAGGAGGACGAATCATGAACGCTCAACACCGTGTCATCGTTGTCGGCGCGGGGTACGCGGGGTTGGTCGCCGCCAAGCGCTTGGCCCGCCGCGCGGGCGAACGCGCGCGGGTCACGTTGATCAACGCCACCGACCAGTTCGTGGAGAGGCCCCGGTTGCATCAGGTGGCCACGGGGCAGCGGGTCAAGGAGCTGCCGTTGCGCGAGCTGATCGGGTCCGTCGACGTCGACCTGGTGGTCGGCTGGGTCGACGGCATCGACTTGGCGGGCAAGCAGGTGGACGTGCGCACCGCCGACGGCCCGCGCGGTTTCGCCTACGACACCCTGGTTCTGGCCAACGGCACCGTCATCGACACCGCCGCGGTGCCGGGCGTGGCCGAGCACGCGCTGACGCTGGAGCCGTGGAGCGCCAGCCGCGCCTTCCGCCGACTGTCCAGCCTGGAGTCGGGGACCGTGCTGGTGGCGGGCGGTGGCCTGACGGGCATCGAGGCCGCCACCGAGATCGCCGAGCGGTTCCCCGGGCTGTCGGTGACGCTGGTGTCGCGCGGGGAGCCCGGTGGCCGGCTGTCGCCCAGGGCGCGCCGCCACCTGGGGAAGGTCTTGCGGCGCTTGGGGATCCAGGTGCGCGGCGGCGCGGGGATCGCGGCGCTCGAGGCGGGCCGCGCCGTCCTGGACGACTCGGCGAGCATCGCGTTCGACGAGTGTGTGTGGGCGGGAGGGTTCGCGATTCCCGCGCTGGCGGCCGAATCGGGGCTCGCGGTCAACCCGAAGGGGCGGCCCCTGGTGGACGAGACCCTGCGCTCGGTGTCGCACCCGGACGTCTACGTGGTCGGCGACGCCGCCGCGGTGGCGGGACGGTGGGGCGAGGAGCTGGCGTACGGGTGCCGCGTCGGCGGTTTCATGGGTCCGTACCTGGGCGACGCCCTGGCGACGCGGATCGCCGGCGCCGAGCCGCAACCGTTCCGCTTCCGCTACATCCACCAGTGCGTCAGCCTGGGACGCCGCGACGCGATCATCCAATTCGTCCACGCCGCTGACGAGACGCCGCGCCGCGCGGTCCTGACTGGACGGTCGGCCGTGTGGTACAAGGAGCTGGTGCTACGCTCTGCCACCTGGCTGTTCCGCGCCGCCGGACCCAAGGGTCTGCCCCGCCGCGCCAAGGTGTCCGCCACCGTCTGAAAGGCACCCGCCCATGTCCGACGACGTTTTCGAAAGCCACCGCCGCCTGCTGGCGGCGGTGGCCTACCGCATGCTGGGCAGCTACTCCGAGGCCGAGGACATCGTCCAGGACGCCTGGCTGCGCTGGAACTCCGCGCTGAAGCGCGGCACCGCCATCGACAACCCGCGCGCCTACCTGATCCAGGTGGTCAGCCGCCTGGCGCTCGACCAGCTGCGCAGTGCCCGCAACCGCCACGAAAGCTACGTCGGCCCCTGGCTTCCCGAACCCATCGCCACACCCCCCACAACGGACGACCCCGCCGAGTCGGCCGAGCGCGCGGATTCGGCGTCGCTGGGAATGCTCGTGATGCTGGAATCCCTGTCGCCCGCCGAGCGCGTGGTCTACGTGCTGCGCGAGGCGTTCGGGCTCCCGTCGGCCGAGGTCGCCCGCATCCTCGACAAGTCCGACGCCGCCGTCCGCCAGCTCTCCAAGCGCGCACAGGACCATGTGGACGAACGGCGCTCGCGCTTCGACGCCGACCCGACCAAGCGCCGCGAGGCCACCAAGCGTTTCCTGTCCGCGGCGACCTCGGGGGACCTGGCGGAACTGTTGCGGCTGTTGGACCCCGATGCCAAGCTGGTCGTGGACACCGACGGCAGGGTACGCGGCCCGAAGCGCGTCATCGAAAGCGCCGACAAGATCGGTCGCCTGTTCGCGGCCATCGTCGACGAGATACCCGCGGGCGCGACGGTCCAGTTCGTCGACGTCAACTCCGAACCCGCCGCCGTGATGTATGTGGACGGCGAGGCGATCACGGTGTTCCACCTCGAGGTCGCGGGCGATCGCATCGTCGAGATCTACTGGGTGGCCAATCCCGGGAAGCTGGGGCGGGTGGCGGCCTAGCTCGCCCTGTCGAGCTTGCGGGAGCGCCGCTTGTCCGTCACGACGCCGTACACGAACATCGAATTGCCCACCAGGTAACGCTTCCACAGCCGCCGCGGCTCGGTCGCGAAGCGGTACACCCATTCCAGGCCGTGCTCGCGCATGAACTTCGGTGCCATCGGCTTGTTGCCCGACCAGAAGTCGAACGCCGCGCCCACGGGCACCACGGTCGCCTGGAGGCGATCGGCGTATTCGGCGACGAACTCGTCCTGGCGGGGCGTGCCGATGCCCACCCACACGATGTCGGGCTTCAGGGACGTGATGCGCCGCACCATCTCGACCGACTCCTCGTCGGTCAGGGGGCGAAACGGCGGCGACTCGGCGCCGACGATCTCGACGCCGGGCAGCTTCTCCTCCAGGGCCTCGCGCAGCTTGGCGACGGTCTCGGGGCTGGAGCCGTAGAGGTAGTGCTTGAGGCCCTGTTCGCGCCCCTGGCTCATGGTGTTGTACATGAGTTCGGGGCCGTACACCCGCTCCGTCATCTCCGACATGCCGCGCTTGCGGCCCACCATCGCCACGTAGTGGCCGTCGGAGAAATTGATGTCGGCGGCGTTGAGCAGGTCGCGGTACTTCGCGTCGCGCAGGGCCAGGGAGAGGGTGTAGGCGTTGCACAGGTGGGTGCGGCGGGGCGTGCCGTGCTGGGAGGTGAGCAGGGCCTGGACCGCGCCGTGCGGCTCGAGCGCGTCGATCAGCACGCCGCAGCAGCGGAAACGGCCAGGATGCGAGGTAGTGGACATCGCCCCAGACAATACCGTTGTCGGTTCGCGGGAAGTTACGCTGACAGCCATGCGCGCGATCGTGATAACCGAATTCGGCGGGCCCGAGGTGCTGGCCTGGCAAGAGGTGGACGACCCGATCCCCGCGGAGGGGGAAGTGGTCATCGAGGTGGCCGCGGCGGGGGTGAACCGGGCGGATCTGCAACAGCGGCAAGGGTTCTATCCGCCGCCGAAGGGGGCCAGCGAGTATCCGGGGCTGGAGTGCTCGGGGCGGATCGCGGTGCTGGGCGAGGGTGTCGAGGGGTTCGGCGTCGGCGACGAGGTGTGTGCCCTGGTGTCGGGCGGCGCGTACGCGGAGAAGGTCGCGGTGGACGCGGGCCTGGTGTTGCCCGTGCCGCGCGGGGTGAGCCTGAGCGACGCCGCGTGCTTTCCCGAGGCGGCGGCGACCGTGTGGTCCACCGTGTTCGGCATTTCGCGGCTGGCGGAGGGCGAGATGCTGCTGGTGCACGGCGGCGCGGGCGGGATCGGGACGTTCGCGATCCAGCTGGCCACCGCGATGGGCGCGGGCGTGGTGACCACGGCGCGCGGCGATCACGGCGCGGCGCTGCGGGAGCTGGGGGCGGAGCTGGTGATCGACTATCGGGACCAGGACTTCGCCGAGGTGATCGCGCAGCGCACCGAGAGCCAGGGGGTGGACGTCATCCTGGACAACATGGGGGCGTCCTATCTGGACAAGAACCTCGCCACCCTGAACCACAACGGACGGCTGATGATCATCGGCATGCAGGGCGGACGCACGACCGAGCTGGATCTCGGCAAGCTGCTGGTGCGCCGCGTCAGCGTGTCGGCGGCGGGGCTGCGGGCGCGACCGCTGGCCGAGCGCACCGCGATCATCGCGCAGGTGCGCGAGAAGGTGTGGCCGCTGATCGAGGGCGGGTACATCCGACCCGTTGTGGCGCGACGCATCCCGCTGGCCCAGGCCGCCGACGCCCACCGCATGCTCGGCGAGGGCGGGCACCTGGGCAAGGTCGTGCTCGAGGCCTAGGACTTCTCGTCCCACCAGCGCAGCACCCGCGCGGCGCGCAGGGTGATCCAGCGCGAGGGTCGGCCCGTCTCCTCGATGGAGAACCAGACCCGACCGCGGGGAGTGCCGTCCAGCGGCCAGGTGTCGTCGTCGGATTGCCTGGCGCGCAACAGGTCGATCGCGTCGGACAGCCGATCATCGGGCGGAGTGCCCGTGAGCCGCGACGCGGCGCGGAAGTGGTCGAGGGCGCGCAGAACGTCGTAGCGCCAACGGGTCGGGTAGTGCGCCGCCAGGTAGTCGGCGTCGGCGGGCTCGCCCGTGGTGAGGCGGCGGAACAGGCCGCGCCGCAGGAGGTATTCCTCGCCCGACTCGCGGGCCAGGCGGGTGGCGGGGGTGCCGTGGCCCGCGCTCTCGTACTCCAGCAGTCCCTCCAGGACGTTGATCGTGCTGTCGAAGGAGGAGCGGGTCGAGCCGCGTTCGCGCTCGCAGTTCCAGCCGCCGTCGGCCATCCGCTCGCCGAGGATCCGCTCGACGATGGGCGAGACGTCGACGCCGAAGTAGGCGCCGTCGGCGACGGTGCGGCCGTTGATGCACTCCTCGACCTCGCCCTCCCAGTACGGCTGGCCGTCGTGGTCCCAGCGCGCGTTCGCGCCGACCAGCTCCACGGTGCGGCGGGCGGGTTCGCTGTCGGGAGGCAGCCCGAACTCGCGCAGCTGCGCCAGGCTCCAGGCGGTGGCGGTCCAGGGCTGGCCCTCGGCCTCATAGAGCTCCCGGGTGAGGTCGGCGGGAAAGAACGCGCCCCGCGCCCACTGGCCGTCGGGGTCCTGATGGGACAGCAGCCGCGCGCCCCAGCCCTCGGTCGCGACCCTGTCCCGCTCGATACTCCACTGTGGTTCGGGCGCGTCGAGCAGGTCGCGCAGCACCTGCCAGCGGATCGACGGGTCGGAGTCGAGCAGCCAGTCGGCGACCTGTGGTGTGGGTCTCATGCGCGGGACGCTAACACCCACCTGTGACGCGGCGGTCCTACTTCGAGGGGTCCTTGTTCAGGTAGTCGGGGTTCTGCTTGACCCACGCGTCGAGGGTGTCGTCCTTGAGCGCCTTGAACAGCGCGTCGGCCGCGTCCTGCTCGGGGCCGGGCTGGATCACCACATAGGACGTGCCGTCGATGTTCTGCGGCTCCGAGGGAAGCTTGATGGTCTGCATGGAGCCCGCCTTCACGCCGCGCAGCGCCAGCGCGTAGTCGACGGGCTTGATGCCGCCCAGGTCCAGGATCAGCTGGTCGCCGATCTTCTTGATCAGGCCGCCCACCCTGGTGGGGTTCTTGACGTAACCCTGGGAGTCGGCCTCCTTGAGCAGCTGCTTGATGAACTGCTGCTGCATGCGTTGGCGCCCATAGTCTCCGTCGGGCCAGTTGTGGCGTTCGCGGACGATCGCCAGGGCGTCGGCCGGCTTGTAGCGGCGGCAGCCCGCCTTGTAGTCCCCGCCGTGCAGGGTGTGGAGGTCCTTGGACAGACACAGGTCGATGCCCCCGAACTCCTTCACCACGTCCAGGAAGCCCTCGAAGTTGACCAGCGCGATCCCGTTGAAGTCGATGCCGTCCTTTTGGGGCTTTCCGTTGGCGTCCTTGGTGGCGGTGAGGTCCGAGACGGTGTCGGCGAGGTTCTTGGCGCCGTCCTCGGGCTTCTTGCCGCCGAAGGGATACGACGCGTTGATCTTGTCGGTGCAGGTGAGCCCGTTGCCGCAGTCGCGGATCTGGGTGCGCAGGTCGCGGGGGATCGACACGATCGTCGCCTTGGTCAGCGACTTGTTGATGTGCATGATCATGATGGTGTCGGCGCGGGCGGCCTGACTGGAGTGCACCCGCAGGTCGGCGCCCACCATGAGCAGGTTCAGCGGCCCCTTCACCTCGTCGGCGTTGGAGACGCCCATGTCCTTTTGGTTGATGCCGTTGATGTCGTTGATCAGGTTGGCGCCGAACGCGACCGCGCCGCCCGCGGCCACCACCAGCAGCGAACCGAACACCACCATGAACTTTGCCCACAGTGGAGCCTTGCGGCGCGTTGCCTTGGCGCCGTAAGCGCCGGTACGGTTGGCCACTTCGCCCTCCCCGTCGAATCGTCGATTCGATAGACATCTATCGACACTACCGGGTAAACACGCGACACAGTAGATCCGCGTTGCACGTCAACCCGGCAAATAGATAGACGTCGGACGATAAGTGGAAGGTTGTCAGCCGATCATTTGTCGCTGTTGACCCAGTCGGGGTGCGAGGTGATCCAGTCGTCCAGCTTGTCCTCGCGCAGCGCCTTGAACAGGTCGTCGGCGTCGGTCTGCTCCTCGCCGGGCTGGATCACCACGTACGAGGTGCCCTCGATGTCGGCGGGCTCGGAGGGCACCTTGACCGTCTTCATCGACGACGGCTTGACGTGACGCAGCGCGAAGGCGAAGTCGGTGACCGTGTGACCGCCAAGGTCGACCAGGATGTTGTCGCCCACCGCCTTGATCAGCGTGCCGACCCTGCTGGGGTTGGAGACGTAGCCCTCTTCCTCGGCCTTCTTGAACAGCTGCTTGATGAAGTGCTGCTGCATGTGTTGGCGCCCATAGTCGCCGATACCCCACGACACGGGGAAGTCCGGGTTGGTCGGGTCGTAGGCGTAGCGCTCGCGGACGATGCCCAGCGCGTCCTTGTAGCCGTACTCGTGGCACCCCTTGGGGAAGGTCTTGCCGTCGGCGTGGGCCGGCGTCATCTTCATCGGCAGGCACAGCTCGATCGAGCCGAGCGTCTTGACCACCTTGTAGAAGCCCTGGAAGTTCACCATCGCCGCGCCGTCGAAGGAGATGCCCTTGCCCGTGGCCTTGCCGTTGGCGTCCTTGGGGGCGGTCAGGTCGCTGACCGTCTGGGCCAGGTTGCGCACCGCCTTCTTGACGTTCGAGCCGCCGGCGGTGAACGACGCGTTGATCTTGGTGTTGCAGGGACTGGACATCATGCTGCCGCAGTCCTGAATGTCCACCTTGAGGTCGCGGGGGATCGACACGATCGTCGCCTTGGTCAGCGCCTTGTTGATGTGCAGGATCATGATCGAGTCCGACTGCGCGCTCGACCAGCTCTTGCGCTTGTCCGAGCCGATCATCAGCATGTTCAGCGGGCCCTTGATGTCGCCGCTGCCGTTGTTGTCCACCAGGTCGTCGGTGCCGACGGAGTCGTTGACCTTGTCGATCATGATCTTGGCGTAACCGCCGGTGGCCAAGGACGCCACCAGGAGCACCGCGCCGATGCCCACCAGGAATTTCGCCCACAGTGGCGACGCCGCCTTGCTCATGACGCGTCGCTTGCCATGTGTGCTCATTAACGGGACCTTACTCGCGTGTTTACCAGGGGAAACGGGAAGACAAACAGCCTCCCATTGTAGGAAGTGTCAACTGCGGACAGTGCCACTCCCGCCACAGGCGATGGGTCGTCCGGCCGGAAAGGGATGGACCGGACGACCCACTACCGAGGTCTACTTTTTATCGGGATCGCTCGCCCCGCCCTTCAGCGCCTCCGGGTGCTTCTTCACCCAATCGGGCATCGTCTGGTCGACGATCGCCTTGAACATGGACTTGTCCAGCGCCTCGTCGGGCTGCACCACGCTCTCCCCGTTGATCATCTGGGAGCCCTTGTTGGGGCAGGTGATGAACTTCATGTTCTTGGTGCGCAGATGCGCGAACTGCAGGGCGGTGGCGGTCAGGTCGAAGTCCTTGTCGACCTTGACGGCCTTGCCGATCGACTTCACGAAGTCCTTGATCTTGGACGGCGAGGACATGATGCCCGCGCTGGTCGCCTTGTCCGCCATGGCCATCAGCAACTGCTGTTGGTGCCGCACCCGCGCGAAGTCGCCCTCGGCGAACTGCTTGCGCTGCCGCACGTAGTCCAGCGCCGACTCCCCGCCCAGCTTCTGCTTGCCCGCCTTCCAGGTGCGCGGGCCCTTCTGATCCTTGTACGTGTGGATCGAGGTGAGCTGGCCCGAGCCGTCGTCGGCGGGCTGGACGTTCATGGTGACGCCGCCCAGCGCGTTCACCACGTACTTCAGGCCGTTGAAGTCGATCTTCACCACGTGGTCGATGCGGGCGTTGGAGTAGTTCTCGATGGTCTTGACCACCAGCGGAACCCCGCCGAACGCCATCGCGGCGTTGATCTTGGTCTTGCCGCCGTCCCAGGTGCCCTCGACCGGGGGCACGTCGACGTACAGGTCGCGCGGGAACGAGACCACGTAGGCGTGCTTGCCGTCGGAGGGCACGTGCACCATGATCATGGTGTCGCTGCGGCTTCCCTTGTCGGAATTGGGATCGCGCGAGTCGCTGCCCAGCACCAGGATGTTGAGGCCGTCGTCGTCCTCGGGACGGTCGTCCAGGCCGTTGAACGCGTCGAAGGTGCTCAGGTCGTCGCCCAGGGACTTCGCGTACGCGAAGACCCCGATGCCGCCCACCGTGGCGATCAGCGAGATCACCATCAGCACCATGATGACCACACGGCCGCCGCCGCTGGCCCCGCCGCCGGACGAGTACGGGACCCGCGCCGATCCCCCATACGAGGATCGATTCGATCCGTAATTGCTCATCCGACAAGGTTACGGGTGAACTCCGCGTTATCTAAGCCGCCACGGGGCGGAATTGGACAATTCGCAGGTAGTTCACAGGTAACCGCTAGTAAGCGCCCTTGTGGCGCAGCACCACGAGAATGGTGCGCAGCAGGATCTGGAGGTCGGTGGTCAGCGACCAGTTGTCCACATAGTACAGATCGAGCCGCACGGCATCGTCCCAGGACAGGTCGGAACGGCCCGACACCTGCCACAGCCCCGTGATGCCCGGCCGCACCAGCAGGCGGCGGCGCACGTCACCCAGGAAGTCGCCGTTCTCGGCCGGAAGCGGCCGCGGGCCCACCAGCGACATCTCGCCGCGCAGCACGTTGAACAGCTGGGGGAGCTCGTCGAGACTGGTGCGGCGCAGGAACTTCCCGGCCCTGGTGACCCGCGGGTCGTCCTTGATCTTGAACAGCATGCCGTCGGACTCGTTGTGCATCATCAACGCGGCCTGGCGTTCCTCGGCGTCGACGTACATGGTGCGGAACTTCCAGCAGTGGAAGGTCTTGCCCTCCATGCCGACCCGGGGCTGGCGGAAGAACACCGGGCCCGGGCTGGTGGTCTTGATGTAGATGGCGACGGCGATCAGCAGCGGCGAGATCAACAGCAGACCCAGCGCCGAGGCCACCCGGTCCAGCACGTTCTTCACCACCCACGCCAGGCCCGACATGGTGGGCTCCTCGACGTGCAGCAGCGGCAATCCCTCCACCGGGCGGATGTGCACCCGGGGTCCGGCGATGTCGGTCAGCTGCGGGGCCACCACCAGGTCGCGGCCGGTGCCCTCCAGCTGCCAGGCCAACCGCCGCAGCTCGCCGGGCTCGGCGCTGGCGCTGCCGCACACCGCGATGGTGTCGGCGTCCAGGTCGGCGGCCAGGTCGATGACGTCCCGGTTGGCGTAGGTCGGCACCGGGGTCTCCAGCCCGCGCACCGACGCCGCGCCCTCGGTGAGATAGATGCCCACCGGCACCAGGCCCGCCTGCGTGGTGCGGGTGACCACGCGGTGCACCTCCAGCGTCTCCGGGTACGAGCCCACCAGCAGCATGCGCTGGACGGCCCTTCCCTTGGAGCGCATGCGATGCAGCACCCGCCGCGCCACGAAGCGGTGGCAGGTGATCAGGGCGCCGGTGATGAGCAGCGCGCTGAAGGTCGCCAGCCGCGACACGTCGGTCTTGAAGGCCAGCGCCAACACCGAAAGGATCGACACCATGATGATCCCGGCGCGCACCACCCGCTTGAACTCGTCGGTGCCCAGGCCCAGGTAACGGCGGTCGTAGGCGCCGTTGCTCCACAGCACCAGCAGCCAGATGGCCGGCAACACCCAGTAGACGATCAGGAAGAAGACGGGGCGCGGGGTGCCCTGGCCGGGGTTGTTGGAGGACGTGCCGTACGTCAGGAACCCCGCCGCGGCGTAGTCGACGAACAGCACCACGAACACCGAGCCGATCAGGGCGCTCATGTAGTCGGCCACCAGCAGCAGGGTGGCGTAGGAGCGGTGCCAGGTCGAGGCGCGCGAGCGCAGCGACCACGCCGAACGCGGCACGCCATTGGTTACCGGCTCGGTGTCCACATCAGCTCGCGTATCGGTCAGGCCGCGCCCGATAGTCGGACGCTGCAGGCTTGTCGTCACTACACATCCTTTTCACCAGCGCCATGGCGTGGATGCTGGCGATCCAGTCAAGGGGCACTAGGGCTCCGAGTGAGGGTGCCCGGCGCCCATGGGCACCTTAGTCTGCCATGACTGGTCAGTAGATCTCCGGGGAGTTTCTCGCGGGCGACGGCGCGTCGGGCGCTGCGTATCATCAGCGGGCGGACGCGTCCCACCGACAGGCGAGGTAATCAGCACGTGAAGGTAGTTGTCGCTCACAACCGGTACTCCTCGGCGCAGCCGTCCGGAGAAAACTCCGTTGTGGACTCGGACATGGCACAGCTCGCCGAGGCCGGGGTGGAGGTGGTGCCGTTCATCAAGTCCAGCGACGACATCGGCAGCCTGTCCCTTGTGGGCAAGGCGGCGCTGCCGATCTCGCCGATCTACGCGCGCGGCGCCCAAAGGGAGCTGGCGGCGCTGCTGGACGCCGAGCGGCCCGACGTCCTCCACCTGCACAACCCGTACCCGTTCCTGTCGCCGGCGGTGATCCGCACCGCGCACAAGCGCGGGGTGCCGGTGATCCAGACCGTCCACAACTTTCGCCAGGTGTGCATCAGCGGCCTGTACTTCCGCGACGGGCACGCCTGCCACGACTGCCGCGGCAAGGCGTTCGGCCTGCCCGGGGTGAAGCACGCCTGCTACCGCGGCTCGCGGGCCCAAAGCGCCATCATGGCGACGTCGCTGGCCGCCAACCGGGGCACCTGGAGGCGGCTGGACCGCTACATCGCGCTGACGGGCAACATCGCCGATCACTTGCGGGACTTCGGCATCGGCGAGTCACAGATCAGCATCAAACCGAACTCGATCCCCGACCCCGGCGAGCACGACGAGCGGGGCTCGGGGTTCGTGTTCGTGGGGCGGCTGTCGGCCGAAAAGGGCGTGGAGCTGCTGCTGGACGCGTGGAGGCGGCACGGCGACGGCGACCTGGGGACCCTGACGATCATCGGCGACGGGCCGCTGAAGGAGCCGGTGGCCGCCGCGGCGACGGAGCGCGGCGACATCGACTACCTGGGGTCGGTGCCGCACGACCAGGTGAACCGGCGGGTGCGGGCGGCGGCGGCGCTGTTGATGACCTCGGTGTGGGACGAGGTGCTGCCCACCGTGGTGATCGAGGCGCTGGCCAACGCGCGTCCCGTCCTGGCCACCAACATGGGCGGGCCGCCGCACATGATCGGCGACGCGGGCATCGTCGCCGAACCCACAGTGGACGACCTGGCCGCGGCGCTGCCCCGGATGCGCGACGCCGCGCCGGGACTCGTCGACGCCGCGCGGCGGCGCTACCTGACGACGTTCTCCACCGACGTCGTCATGAAGCAGCTGCTGGACATCTACGCCGACGTGGCCTCGCGCGCCAAGGCGCGCTGACACCTCACGCCCGCAGCGCGTCCCTGGCGGTGAAGGCGATGCTGGCGGCCAGGAACAGCGCGTTGACGGCGGCGAAGAACGCCATGTACCACACCATCCAGCCCGGGTTGACGATGAGGATCAGCGGCATCACCAGGAAGATCACGGCGGCGTCGCGGATCAGCTTCACGATCTCCACGACGATGTTCTTCGACGACACCATGGACGAGGCGGTCTCCTCCTCCTTCTGCAGGATCGACGTCACCAGGTTCACCATCCACAGCGAGGCGAACGCGGCCACGACCCAGCTGGGGGTGCCCGGCGCGTAGGCCACCGTCACGGCGGCCACCGAGGCGATGAAGCCGGTCTGCGCGGCCACGTCGCACAGGATGTCGACCCGGCCTCCGGCCGCCGACCCCAGGCCCGCGGCGCGCGCCAGCTGCCCGTCCGCGCAGTCCAGCGCGTAGGCGACCTGCCAGGCGATCAGCACCACGATCGCGATCGGCCACCACGGCAGGTGCCCGGCATGGGCGGCGGGGGTGACGGCGATGGTGAGCGCCGCGGTGCCCAGCGAGATCACCAGGTTGATCAGCGTGAGCGCCGTGGGCGCGGCGCCGGCGCGGTGGGCGGCCAGGGCGAATGCCGCGCCGACGCGCTGGCTGACGTGGTACGTCATCAGGTACCCGCCGCGCTTGTGGGACAGGAAGTCGGCGTAGCGGAGGGTGCCGGGTGCCGCGGAAGACATGGGTTCCTCTTGTCTGAAGCTGATGCGAATCGGGCGTTCGCGGACGCGAATGCGCGACCAGTTTGCCAAAGTTCACTCAAGGTGTTGTGTCGCGGCTGTTTTGACGGGATCATGACGTGGAACACAGTTTCGGTTGGGGTGTTTTGCCCCCCGTAGACCTAAATGAGGTGTTGGCGATGTTTGTCAAGGACGCGATGACCACGACAATCCTGTCGATCGGACCGGCACACACTTTGCGGCAGGCGGCGGCGTTGATGTCGGCGCGGAGGGTGGGCGCGGCCGTGGTAGTCGACCCGGATGCCTCGGGACACGGCATTCTCACCGAACGCGACATCATGGACTCGCTGGGTTCCGGTCTCGATCCGGACGTCGAGCGGGTGGCGGCCCACCTCACCCGCGACCTGGTGTTCGCCGATCCGGGATGGACACTCCAGGAGGCCGCGGCGGCCATGGTGCGCGGCGGCTTCCGCCACCTCATCGTCATGGAACACGGCGAGGTCTGCGGCGTGCTGTCGGTGCGCGACGTCGTTCGGGTGTGGACGAAGGTGACGGGGCACGCCCCGGCCAGCCTGACATAGCCCGAATGCCTTGCGGCGAGCCAAGCCTACGGATCTCATGGGAATCGCTAATCCATAGCGATTCCCATATGTCCATATGACTGTCGGAAAGCCGACAATGACCGCCCATCACCGAACCATAACGGTAATTTCCGTGCAGACGTGAGGTAGCCAATACGCGACATCACGCTCTACGGTTGTTGTCTACCCGCGCACAGTTAGGGGAGGTCCGGGATGGGTGAAGAGGTGGAGCGTCGCGTCTTTTCGCACGCCGACCGCAGGAACTACCGAATGAAACTTCGGCGGTGCCTGGAAGCCTTGCGGCTCTTGCAGGACAAGAATCTGTTCGATATGGAACGGACTTTAACCGGTGTCGAACTCGAGTTGAGTCTGATCTCCGAAACCGGAGAACCCGCGATGCGCAATCTCGAGGTCTTGTCCAATTTGGCGAAACTCGACGGCGTCGAGGACATGTCGGTGCAGGCGGAGCTGGGTCGTTTCAACCTCGAAATGAATCTGCCGCCCAGACCCATAAAGGACAACGGCCTCGGCGAATACGAGGAAATGTTGCGCCGATGGCTTGCCGCCCTTGATGACTGTGCCCGCCAGGCCAACGCCGCGCCGCTGCTGATCGGGATAACCCCCACCTTCACCCACGACGCCGCCCTGCTGGACAACCTCTCACCGCTCCCGCGCTACCGGCTGCTCAACGACCAGATCCTCGCCGCCCGCGGCGAGGACATCGCCCTGGACATCCACGGCGCCGAATCCCTCCAGACGTACACCGACTCCATCGCACCGGAATCGGCCAACACCAGCGTGCAGATCCACATTCAGGTCACGCCGGAACAGTTCCCGCGCTATTGGAACGCCGCCCAGGCCATCGCCGGGGTCCAGGTGGCCCTGGGGGCCAACTCGCCCTACCTGTTCGGCTCGCAACTGTGGGCCGAGACCCGGATCATCGTGTTCGAACAGGCCACCGACGTGCGCTGCGACGAGCTGCGCACCCAGGGGGTGCGGCCGCGCACCTTCTTCGGCGAGCGCTGGGTGGCCTCGGCGATCGAGCTGTTCGAGGAGAACCTGCGGTACTTCATGCCGCTGCTTCCGGTGTGCGACCACGAGGACCCGGTCGCCGCCGTGGCGCGCGGCGACATACCCCACCTCGGCGAGCTGAGGCTCCACAACGGCACGATCTACCGCTGGAACCGCCCCGTCTACGACGTGACCGACGCCGGACCCCATCTGCGCGTGGAGAACCGGGTGCTGCCCACCGGGCCCACCCTGATCGACATCTGCGCCAACATGGCGTTCTACCTCGGACTGGTCACCGCCCTGGCCGAACAGGAAGTTCCGGTGTGGACGAAACTTCCCTTCGCGGTGGCGGAGAACAACTTCATCGCCGCCGCCAAGCACGGCATCGACGCGTTGCAGGTATGGCCCGGGCTCGGCGAGGTGCCCGCACGGGTGCTCGCCCGCGACCACCTGCTGCCCCTGGCGCGACAGGGCCTGCGCCGCCTCCAGGTCGACGAGCGGCTGGCCACCCGCCTTCTGTCCATCATCGAGGGACGCTGCGCCACCGGCGTCAACGGCGCGGTGTGGCAGGTGGCCACCGTCAACGCGCTGCAGGAGGAGCGCGGCATGTCGCGCCCCGAGGCGTTGCGCGCCATGCTCCTGGGCTACCGGGCGCGGGCCGAGACCAACACCCCGGTCCACGACTGGCCGCCGCTGTTAATCCAGGACGCGCGTCATGAGGTCCTGTTCGAGGTAGAGGCGGTATCCGAGCCAGTTGTTGACCGCTAGCATCGGGGCGTTCGTGGCGTCGTTGTTGGTGTACGCGTCGACGACCCCGCGCTCGGCGGCCAGCGCCAGGGAGTGGGTCTTGGCCAGCTTGGCCAGGCCGCGCCCGCGGTACTCGCGGCGCACCCCCGTCAGCCCCGAGAAGACCTGGCGACCCTTGCCGTCCAGCCAGGCCAGCGCCACGGGGGTCTCGCCGTCGAACGCCACGACCGTGCACTCGGTGTTCATGCGGGGGTCGTTGGCGAAGTAGGTCAGCCAGTCCTCGTAGGGCAACGGCTGGATCGTTTCGTCGGCGGGGACGTCGCTGGTCACCGCGATGTCGACCTCGTACAGGTCCTTGTATGTGCCGAGCTCGGCCACGGTGGCCACGCGGATGCCCTCGGGCACGGGCAGGGGCGGCGGGACGTCGGCGACGGCCACATGGGAGATACGCTCGGTGCGGGTCCTGAAGAAGCCGTGCGCCACCGCGATGTCGCGGGCCCTGGCATCGCTGACCCGGCTTTGCAGCTTCGTCGCGCCGATGGCGCGGGCGTGCTCCAGCAGCGGGGCGCTCATCGCCGACGCCACCCCCCGCCCCCGATGCTCGGCGTCGACGTACAAGCGAAACAGCGCCGTGGGGTCGTCGAACTCGGGGTGCAGCGACACGCTGCCGTGCCCGACGGTCGCGCCGCCGACCTCGGCGACCAGCTCCAGCGGGCGCTGCTGCGGGGTCGCGGACGTCCAGCGGTAGGCGATGGACTCGGCGTCCTGGACCGCGTGGGGATGAATCGCCGTGATCAGGGCGGCGACGTCGGCGGCGTCGCGCTCGACCTCGGCGGGGCGGACGGTGATGTCGGTCATGGCGACATTGTGGGGTCCGCGACCGCTCGGGCGCCAACTAATTTAGGAACGTCAATCCAGGACGCGGACCATGACGCGCTGCTCCGCGTGGAACGCGTAGCCCAGCCAGTCGTTGACGGCGAGCATGCCCGCGTTGGTGGAGTCGTTGTTGGTGTAGGCGTCGGTGACCCCGCGATCCCTGGCACGGGTCAGGGCCTGGGTCTTGACCAGCTTGGCCAGGCCGCGCCCGCGGTACTCGCGCCGCACCCCCGTCATGGACGACCACACCCGGGACGCGTGGCCGTCCAGCCAGCTCACCGCCACGGGGGTGTCGCCGTCGAGGGCCAGCACCGTGCACTCGGCGTTCATGCGGGGATCGGCGGCGAACTTCGCCACCCACTCCTCGTACGGCGGGTTCACGAGCGGTTCGTCGGCGGGGACGTCGCCGATGATCGCGCAGTCGATGTCGTACAGCGCGCGGAAATCCTCCATATCGGACAGGGCGGCCACGCGGATGCCCTCGGGCGGGTCGACGGCGGCGGGCGCCCTGTCCAGCGACAGGTGGGAGATCCGCTCCGAGCGGGTCTCGGCGAATCCGTGCCTCGCGGCGACGTCGAACGCCGCTGTCTCGCAGACGCGTCCGACGAGCTTGACGGCGCCGATGGCGCGGGCGTGTTCCAGCATCGGTTGGTACAGCGCCGATCCCACGCCGCGACCCTGATGGGCGCGGCCCACGAACACCAGGAAGCGGGCGGCGGCGTCCCCGAAATCGGGCTCCAACACGACGTGGCCGTGCCCGACGACGCGGCCGTCGGCCTCGGCGATCAGGTCCAGCGGGCGCTGGGACTCCGGTGTCGAACGCATCCGATAGGCGACGGACTCGGCGTCGTTGACCAGGTAGGGGAACACCTCGGTCATCACGGCGGCGATGTCGGCGGCGTCGCGATCGGACTCGGCGGGGCGGACGGTGAAGTCGGTCATGGCGACATTGTGGGCGCCGCGCCCGCGCGGGCGCGAATCATTAAATGTCGCGTACCACCGCGTGCTGCTCGACGTAGGGCTCGTAGCCCAGCCAGTCGTTGACGGCCAGCATGCCCGCGTTGGTGGAGTCGTTGCTGGTGTAGGCGTCGGTGGCGCCGCGTCGCCTCGCGCGGTCGAGGGCGTGGGTCTTGACCAACTTGGCCAGGCCGCGCCCGCGGTACTCGCGGCGCACCCCCGTCAGCGACGACCACACCTTGTCGTCGCCGCCGTCCATCCAGGCCACCGCCGCCACGGTGTCGGCGTCGAAGGCCAGCACCGTGCACTCGGCGTTCAGCTTCGGGTCCTCGGCGTACTTGCGGCACCAGTCCTCATAGGGCAGCGGGACGAAGGGGGTGTCGGCGGGAATGTCGCCCAGGACCGCAGAGTCGATCGCGTACATGGCCCGGAAGTCGTCCAGTTCGCTTTGCGGCACGAGACGGATGCCCTCGGGCGGGTCGAAGGGGGCGGGAACCTTGTCGAGCGACACGTGCGAGATGCGGTCGATGCGGGTCTTGGTGAACCCGTGAGCGAGCGCGATGTCGAGCGCCCTGGCGTCGATGAGCCGACCGACGAGCTTGGTGACGCCGATGGCGCGGGCGTGTTCCAGCATCGGTTGGTACAGCGCCGATCCGACGCCGCGACCCTGGTGGTCGGGGTCGACGATGACGACGAACCGCCCCTGGCCCTCGCCGAATTCGGGCTCGAACGCCACCAGGCCGTGGCCGATGGTGCGGCCGCCGACGTCGGCGACCAACTCCAGCGCCCGGATGTGCGCGGGGGAGGTGCTCAGTCGGTGGGTGATGGCCTCGGCGTTGAAGGTGCCGAACGGATAGGCCGTGGAATGCAGGGACGCGATGCGCTCGGCGTCGCGATCGGCCTCGGCGGGGCGGACGGTGATGTCGGTCATGGCGACATTGTCAGCGCCGCCCCCGCCGAGGTCGAACGATTTTGACTACTCGTCGTCCTTCTTCTTGCCGAAGCCCCAGCGGCGCTTCTTCTTCGGCTCGGGCTCGGCTGCGGGCGGCTCCTCGTCCTCGCGGTCGGCGAAGGCGTTGACGTCCTTGAGATCCGACACCCAGGACTCGGTGTCGTCGGGCTCGGTGGGCTCGGAGTCGAAGAGCGGCTCGGGCTCGGGCTTCTTCTTGAAGCGAGACTTCTTGCGGGGCTTGGGGGAGGGCTTGGTCGCCTCGGGCTCGGGCTCGGGCTGCGGCTCGGGCTCGGAAACCGGCTCGGGCTGGGGTTGGGGTTCAGGAACGGGTTGAGGTTCGGGCTCGGGCATCGGGGGAGGCGGCGGCGGGGTCGCCTCGGACGGGCGCCGCTCGGCGAACTCGCCGAGGGCCTCGGTGTCGTACGGGTCGTAGTTCGCCGAGACGAACGGGTTCACCGCCTCGGTCGGGGCGGACGACGGCGAGCCGTAGCCGTACTCGTCGGGGGCCGAGCCCAGCTCGGAGGGTGCGGGCGGGTTGTCAACGGCCGCAATGGTTTCGGTCGGGCTGTCGGAGGAGGGGGCCGCGGCCGAGGGGTTGCGCCGCAGCGCCGTCACCAGCAGCGAACCGAGCAGGCCCGCCAGGACCGCGCCGCCCGACACGCCGATGCCGCTCCACTGGGCGGGCACGCCGACGTCCGACTGCCCCGCCACCGCGTAGGCGGCCACCAGGAGCAGCGGACCCGCCGCGCCCGAGAACGCGGTCACGCGCTGGTCGGCGCTGTCGGTGCCCGACAGGGCCCAGGCGGTGACCACGCCGATGAGCAGGGTGCCGACCCACAGCGCGGGCGTCAGGTGGGCCTCCTGCATCGAGGCCCAGACTCCCAATTGGACGGTGTCGCGGCTGTCGGCGCCCGCGGGCAGGAACGCGCCCAGGACCGCCAGCAGCCAGGTGAGCCCGACCGAGGCCAGCACGTTGATGGACAGGGCGCGCCAGGCCAGGCCGAGGCCCGCCATGATCGCGCCCGCCAACGCGCCGATCCCCGCCGCGGCGTACGGCGCGGTGGCCATGCCGTGTTCGGTGAACCGCATCGCGGGTATCGCGATCAGCGGCGCCACAACGAATCCGCCGATTCCCGCGGCGAGTACCGAGGTGACACGGATGCCGAGGTCGTCGGTGAGCCGACCGGCGACCAGGCCGCCGACGACGGTGGCGGTGGCGGCCAACCAGGCCGCCCACGACAGGTGCGCGGCCCACTCGCTGGAGGAGCCGTGGCGCCACATGATGATCGCCAGACCCGACGCCAGACCCAGCTGGGCCAGCGCGGCGGCGACCGCTGTACCGAACCCGGCGCCGATCACGGTCCCGGGTGTTGATTTAGACATGGACGGAACTCTATTTGTATTGCGGAGCCGAAGTAAAGCGCTCGACACTGCGTCACCGCTTAACCCGACTGAGTGAGAAATTATTGCCGTTTCGTCCGAAATCTCCGCGCGGGGCGCGCGCGTGCGGCACCCTGTTGCGGTGAATCAAACCGAAGAAGCGGCGCAACAGCCCACACAGGACGACATCGAGCTGCGCCAGCAGCAGCGCGCCGAGGCGATGCGCGCCATCATGGCCGACGGGGGACGGGTCGTGCAGCAGCGCACCGACTTCCCGCAGCCCGTGTTCCGCAACGATCGCGTGCCCGCGCCGTCGCAGCGGGTGCGCGAATACACCGTGGACGACTACGAGATGCGCGATGAGGAGGCGCGTCCCATGGCGACCCATCCGCTTTTTCGCGGATTGCTTCAGGAGCTTCCGTCGCGCACCTCGCCCCCGTCACAGGAATGGCTGGACCGCTGGACATCCACCGCACGCTCCATTCTGGAGCTACTGTATAGCCGCGATCCCCTGGCCTGAGGTGGCCAGATAGCCTCATCGGTGGAACACGGTCGAGAGTTGAAGAGGCGGTAACCGATGAGTGACACGTACGCGAGCCTGACGCGTCGGCTGGCCGAGGCCGACGGCGAGATCGCCCGCTTGGTCGACGAAGAGGGACGGCGGCAGCACGACAAGATTCGGCTGATCGCCAGCGAGAACTACGTCTCCCAAGCGGTGATGGAGGCCACGGGGACGCTGCTGACCAACAAGTACTCGGAGGGGTACGCGGGGAAGCGCTACTACGAGGGCCAGCAGATCATCGACCAGATCGAGGAGCTGGCCGCCGCCCGCGCCCGCGAGCTGTTCGGGGTGGACCACGCCAACGTGCAGCCGTACTCGGGCTCGCCCGCCAACCTCGCCGTCTACCTGGCCTTCGCCAGCCCCGGCGACACGGTGATGGGCATGTCGCTTCCCATGGGGGGACACCTCACCCACGGCTGGAGCGTGTCGGCGACGGGCAAGTGGTTCAACACCGTCCACTACGGCGTACGCAAGGACACGGGGCGCGTCGACTTCGACGAGGTCGCGGAGCTGGCCCGCAAGGAGCGCCCGAAGCTGATCTTCTGCGGCGGCACCGCGATCCCCCGCACCGTGGACTTCGCGGCCTTCGCCGAGATCGCCCGCGAGGTGGACGCGATCCTGGTCGCCGACATCGCCCACATCGCGGGCCTGGTGGCGGGCGGTGCCCACCCCAGCCCCGTCGGCCACGCCGAGGTCATCTCGACCACCACCCACAAGACGCTGCGCGGCCCCCGCGGGGCGATGCTGATGTCCACGGCCGAACGCGCGAAGGCACTGGACAAGGCGGTCTTCCCCGGCCTCCAGGGCGGCCCGCACAACCACACCACCGCCGCGATCGCCGTCGCCCTGCACGAGGCCGCCACCCCCGACTTCTCCACCTACGCCGCCCAGATCGTCACCAACGCCAAGTCCCTGGCCGCGGCGATGATCGAGCGCGGCTTCGACCTGGTGTCGGGCGGCACCGACAACCACCTGATCCTGGCCGACCTCACGTCCAAGGACATCGGCGGCAAGCCCGCGGCCAAGGCCCTGGACCGCGCGGGCATCGAACTGAACTTCAACACGGTTCCCTTCGACCCGCGCAAGCCGTTCGACCCGTCGGGCCTGCGCATCGGCACCGCCGCCGTCACCACCCGCGGCATGACCGAGACCGACATGCCCGCGATCGCCGCGTGGATGGACGCCGCCATCACCGCCGCCCGCGAGGGCAGGGAGGACGCGCTGGACGCCATCGCGGGGGAGATCCGCGACTTCTGCGCCAAGTACCCCATCCCCGGCTGGGGCGCCTAGCTCGCCTGACGCCCGCGATTCGCCACGGCCTTGGGGGTTTGTTCCGCTGCCGCGGCGGGCGTGGGCTCGTCGGTTCCACCGACGGCGTCGCGTCGCATTCGTGTCACAACGGTCTGATCATGCGTCGGGCTCGGCCGAGGAACCTGCCGTGGCCTTGGGTGTTTGTTCCGCTGCCGCGGCGGGCGTGGGTTCGTCGGTTTCACCGACGGCGTCGCGTCGCATTCGTGTCACAACGGTCTGATCATGCGTTGGGCGCGGCCAAGGACCCGTCGTGGCCTTGGCGGGCGTGGGTTCGTCGGCCGCGCCAACGGCGTCGTGCCACGGATCGCTTCGTGCGTTTGGGTTCCTGGTGTCACGGACGTTGGACGA
>NZ_DASQPW010000180.1:0-21151 GCF_035643755.1 Stackebrandtia sp.
GCTGGTCACCGAGGTGTCGACCGTGCTGTACCCCGTCAAGGGAGTGTCCACACTGGCGCGCATGACGCCGGCGGCGGTGGAGGAGAAGTACGGGGTGCCACCGGGCCGCTACCCCGACCTGGCGGCGCTGGTGGGCGAGACCAGCGACAACCTGCCGGGCGTACCCGGCGTCGGCCCCAAGACCGCCGCCAAGTGGATCACCACCTACGACGGCCTGGACGGCGTGGTGGCCGCCGCCGACGCCATCAAGGGCAAGGCCGGGCAGTCGCTGCGCGACCACATGTCCGACGTGCTGCGCAACGCCACCCTGAACAAGCTGGTGCGGGACCTGAAGCTGTCGGCCACCCCCGACACCGTCGAGTGGCGGGGCTGGGACGCCGCCGCCGTGGCCGACATCTTCGAGCCGCTGGAGTTCCACTCGCTGGCCGAGCGGATCAACTCCCAGCTCACCGACAAGCGCATCGGCGACGCCCCGGCGACGGAGTCGACGCCGCGCGCGGACTCCGAACTGTCGATTCTGGAGTCCGGGCAGCTGGGCGGCTGGCTGGGGGCGATACCCGACGGGCACCGGGTCGGCGTGGCCGCCCGCGGCTCCTTCGGACACGGCAGCGGCCGCTTCGACACGATCGCGCTGGCCGTCGACGAGCGCACCGCCGTCTTCGACCCGTCCACCATGGACCCGGCCGACGACAAGGCGTGGGCGGCCTGGCTTTCCGACGCCACCGCTCCCAAGGCGATCCACGACGCCAAGACCTTCGGCCTGGCCTGCCGGGCCCACAACTGGAAGCTGGCGGGCATCACCAGCGACACCGCGCTGGCGGCGTACCTGGTGCGCCCCGACCTGAAGTCCGACTCGCTGGAGCAGCTGGTCACCCGCTACCTGGGCCGCGAGTTGAACTCGGCGCCCGCCGCCGGCGACCAGCCCACACTGGAGGGTCTGGACACCGCGGGATCGACGGACGACGCCGTCGCGGCGCTGGGCCGCGAGGCCGAGGCGGTGGGCGAGCTGGCCGACGTCCTGGACGGGCAGCTGTCGACCCATAACGCCGCGGATCTGTTGCGGGACATGGAACTTCCCGTCATGACGGTGCTGACCGAAATGGAGGCCGTCGGCATCGCCGCCGACGTCGACCACCTCGGCGAGCTGGAGGCGACGTTCGCCGGAGAGGCCGCCCGCGCGGTGTCCGACGCCCACTCCGCGGTCGACCAACAGTTCAACCTGCGGTCCCCCAAGCAGCTGCAGGAGCTGCTGTTCGACAAGCTGGGCATGCCCAAGACCAAGCGCACCAAGACCGGCTTCACCACCGACGCCGAGGCGCTGGCCGGCCTGTACGCCAAGACCCAGCACCCGGTGCTGGAGGCGATCCTGCGCCACCGCGACGTCGAGAAGCTGAAGCAGACGGTGTCGGGCCTGTTGGCGGAGGTCGCCGACGACAACCGCATCCACACCACCTACCAGCAGAACGTGGCCGCCACGGGGCGGCTGTCGTCCAAGGACCCGAACCTGCAGAACATCCCGGTGCGCACCGAGGCCGGGCGCCAGATCCGCCGCGGCTTCGTGGTGACCGACGGGTTCGAGACCCTGATGACCTGCGACTACAGCCAGATCGAGATGCGCATCATGGCGCACCTGTCGCGGGACGCGGGGCTGATCGGGGCGTTCAACTCCGGGGAGGACCTGCACTCCACTGTGGCGGGGCGCGTCTTCGACGTCGAACCGTCTCAGGTGGACGCCGAGCAGCGGCGGCGCATCAAGGCCATGTCCTACGGCCTGGCCTACGGGCTGTCGGCCTACGGCCTGTCGCAGCAGCTGGGGGTCAGCGCCGAGGAGGCCCGCGGCCTGATGGACGAGTACTTCGACCGCTTCGGCGGGGTGCGCGACTATCTGCGCGGCGTGGTGGACGCCGCCCGGCGCGCCGGGTACACCGAGACCATGTTCGGCCGCCGCCGCTACCTTCCCGATCTCAACAGCGACAACCGCCAGCGCCGCGAGATGGCCGAACGCGCCGCCCTCAACGCGCCGATCCAGGGCAGCGCCGCCGACATCATGAAGATCGCGATGCTGCGGGTCGACGCCGCCCTGACCAAGGCCACGGTGGAGTCGCGCATCCTGCTGCAGGTGCACGACGAGCTCGTGCTGGAGATCGCGCCCGGCGAGCTTGAGAAGGTGGAAGCGTTGGTGCGCAAGGAAATGGCGGGCGCCGCCGAACTGGCCGTCCCGCTGGGGGTCTCCACCGGTACCGGAACCGACTGGGACACCGCCGCGCACTGACCCCGGATGTGAGGTGAGTCGCGCCACTGGAAAGGGTGCGGCGGGTTCGTCGCTCACAGGCACGGTAGTCTGGAGCGGCAATCGTGGACGCTTGTGGCCTCGGCATGGAGAAGGTACACACCGCTGCCGCCGGACGGTGGCGAAGGGCCCCGCGCATTTCACTCGATACGATCATCAGTAACCGGAGCACCAGCCCACATGACGAGCAGCGCCGCCGAAAGCGGCAGCAAGGTCGCGGTCGACGACCTCGGCAGCGAGGAAGCTCTCCTCGCCGCAATCGACGAGACCATCAAGTATTTCAATGACGGTGACATTGTCGAAGGCACCGTCGTGAAAGTCGATCGGGACGAAGTCCTGCTCGACATCGGTTATAAGACCGAAGGGGTCATTCCCTC
Organism: Stackebrandtia sp.; assembly: GCF_035643755.1. Lineage (NCBI taxonomy): Bacteria > Bacillati > Actinomycetota > Actinomycetes > Glycomycetales > Glycomycetaceae > Stackebrandtia > Stackebrandtia sp. Next base: position 2,668 of record NZ_DASQPW010000180.1, read on the forward strand.
CCGCGAGTTGTCCATCAAGCACGACGTTGATCCGGCCGAGGTGGTGTCGACCGGCGATCACGTTGAGGCTCTTGTGCTCCAGAAGGAGGACAAGGAAGGTCGCCTCATCCTGTCCAAGAAGCGCGCACAGTACGAGCGCGCCTGGGGCACGATCGAAAAGATCAAGGAAGAGGACGGCGTGGTGCGCGGCTCCGTCATCGAGGTGGTCAAGGGCGGTCTGATTCTCGATATCGGACTGCGTGGGTTCCTTCCCGCGTCCCTTGTGGAAATGCGTCGGGTCCGTGACCTGCAGCCGTATGTCGGCCGCGAGCTCGAGGCCAAGATCATCGAGCTGGACAAGAACCGCAACAACGTGGTGCTGTCCCGCCGCTCCTGGCTCGAGCAGACCCAGTCGGAGGTCCGCACCGAGTTCCTCAACAAGCTGGCCAAGGGCCAGGTCCGCAAGGGCGTCGTGTCGTCCATCGTCAACTTCGGTGCCTTCGTGGACCTGGGTGGCGTGGACGGTCTGGTGCACGTGTCGGAGCTGTCCTGGAAGCACATCGACCACCCCGGCGAGGTTGTCGCCGTGGGCGACGAGGTCGAGGTCGAGGTGCTCAGCGTCGAGATGGACCGCGAGCGGGTTTCCCTGTCGCTGAAGGCGACCCAGGAAGACCCGTGGCGCCAGTTCGCCCGCACCCACGCCATCGGCCAGATCGTGCCCGGCAAGGTCACGAAGCTGGTTCCGTTCGGCGCGTTCGTCCGCGTCGAGGACGGCATCGAGGGTCTGGTGCACATCTCGGAGCTGGCCGAGCGCCACGTCGAGGTGCCCGAGCAGGTCGTGGACGTCGGAAGCGACGCCATGGTCAAGGTCATCGACATCGACCTGGACCGCCGCCGTATCTCGTTGTCGCTGAAGCAGGCCAACGAGGCGTACGTGGAGAACGAGGAGCAGTTCGACCCGACGCTCTACGGCATGGCCGCCCAGTACGACGACCAGGGCAACTACATCTACCCGGAGGGCTTCGACGCCGACACCGGCGAATGGCTGGACGGCTACGACACCGCCCGCGAGGAGTGGGAGAAGCAGTACGCCGACGCCCGCACCCGCTGGGAGGAGCACGGCCGCCAGATCGCCGAGCGCGTCATCAAGGACGCCCCGGCCGGTGCCGGCGAGGGCTCCGGTGACGGCGATGGCGACGCCAAGCCGGCCGCCAAGCCGTCGTCGCGTCCCACGCAGCAGCAGACCTCCAGCAGCACCTCCGAGCCGCAGGGGCCGTCCGGTACCCTCGCGACCGACGAGGCGCTGGCGGCGCTCCGCGAGAAGCTCGCGGGCAGCTAGGCAAGAGCACAACAGTTGGCGACGGCCCGCCCGGTGACTTCACCGGGCGGGCCGTTTCGCGTCGGGGGTCGCGGGTGGGCGAGAATCGTCGGGTGCTGAATGTGGGACTCACCGGCGGCATCGGGGCCGGCAAGAGCGCGGTGGCCGCGCGGCTGGCCGCGCTGGGCGCGGTGCTCATCGACTCCGACGTGCTGGCGCGCGAGGTGGTCGCCCCGGGCACGCCCGGGCTGGCCGACGTGGTCGCGGCGTTCGGCGCCGACATCGCCGACGCCGACGGCGTACTGGACCGCGCGGCCCTGGCGGCGCGGGTGTTCGTCGACGACGCCGCCCGCTCCCGCCTGGAGGGGATCATTCACCCGCGGGTGCGGCAGCGCTCCCGCGAGCTCGCCGCCGCGGCCGACGCCGACGCCGTCGTGATCAACGACGTGCCGCTGCTGGCCGAGGTCGGGCTGGCGCCCACCTTCGACCTGGTGGTCGTGGTGGAGGCGCCGCGGGAACTTCGCCTGCGCCGCCTTCAGATCCGGGGCCTGCCCCGCGAGCAGGCCGAGGCCCGCATCAACGCCCAGGCGCCCGACGAGGTGCGCCGCGCCATCGCCGACGTCGTCATCGACAACTCCGGCACCCTCGACGAACTTAACGACACAGTGGATGAACTGTGGCGGGATCGCTTGCTGCCCTTGGCTCGCGGCGAACGCTGACGCCTCGGGCCCGGGCTCGGCCACTCCAGCTCCAGCCGCTGCCCCTCTCCGATCCGGGCCCACCGCTCGCCCGCCTCCATCAGGGACCCGACGGCGCGGCGCAGCGCCCGCGGCGGGTACGGAAACGGCTCGGCGCTGAGCACGCCCCACGCCTCGCGGGCCTCGGGCCCCACGGATTCGACCCCGCCGCTCTCGGCGGCATGGTGAACCACGCCCGCCAGCACCTCGGCCGTCGCGGTGGCGCGCTCGTTGGCGCGCAGCACCCGCCGCGACCGCTCCCGCGCGTCGTGCCGCTGGCGTCCCGACAGCACGGTCATGTTCTCGAACACCGCGCCCGCCGCGATCGACCCGAACACCCCGTCGTCGAGCCCCAGCTCGCGCTCGGCGACCAGATGCGCCAGGTCGTGCGGTATCCGCCACTTGCGGTCGTACCCCGGCAGGCACAGCACCGCACCGTCGTCGCGATGGATCTCGGAACGATATCCGCGCCCGTTCGGGCCGCGCTCCATGTAAACCTTCACGGCCCCAGCCTCACAGCCGCGGCCGTTGCCATCAAACGGTTTTCGCCGCCCGGCTCAACCCACCAGGGCCGAGCGCACCGCGTCGGGGATGGGGATCGACTCGGGCGCCGCCGGATCGAGGTCGGCGTGCGCCATGCCCAGGCCGTTGGTGCGCAACTCGACGCGGCGCAGCCGGTCGTCGCTGCCGTCCACCCAGAACCGAAACGGCGCCTGCCCGCGCTGCTTGGTCTTCGGGTCGCCGGCGATCGGGAACTCGTACACGCCGGTGGCGACGCCGTCGAGGGAGTCCTCGCGCAGGAACGACGCGTCCTTCTTCACCACGCCGGGATCGTCGGCCTGCGGGCTGGCCATCGCCATCACCTTGAACAGCAGGGTGTCCAGGTCGGTGGCGCGGTCGCCGTCGGAGCGGTCCTTCCACGGCTGTGACGTCCAGCCGTCGGTGGGCACCGTCAGCGGCGGCATCCCCGTCGGCTTCCCCGGGCGGGTCGCCGCGCCGCCGGGCAGCGCGTACATCAGGCCGTCGTCCTTCTTGCCCGGCGCGTCCACCGACAGGTAGACCATCGGGCCGCGCCAGTCCACATAGCCCCTGGCGCGGGTCATCGCGTTGTCGGCCGAGGGCAGCTCGACGGAGATCTCGGCCCCGCCGCCGGCGTTGTGCTGCCGCAGGCTCGCCAGCTGGTCGGCCTCGCCGGTCTTCAACCCGCGCGGCTTGATGGGTCCGCCGCCCAACAGGTCGATCGGCTCCACCCGCGAGGGCTGCTTCTGCTCCAGGAGAAAGTCCACTGTGGCAAGACCCGCGGAGGCCGGGTCGAACTGCACCCGCCGCAGCCGCGAGTGGTGATCCACCCAGAACACCGCCTCGGGCACCGTGGAACGGCCGTGCGTGGACCCCGGGGTGGGCGTGGGGGCGTCCAGCAACAGCGGCGCCCGGAACACGTCGACGGTCGCGCCGTCGATGGCGGCCTCGCGCAGCCACACCCCCTTGTCCCGCAGCACCGCCGGGTCGGCGGGCGCGGCGTCGTGCAGGGTCAACAGCGCCGACATCACGATGTCGCCGGCGATCTGGTGCGCCGAGGCGTGGGATCCGGGTTGCTGCTGCCGCATCCGGTGCACCGACCAGCCGCTGGCGGGCAGCGTGCGGGCGCCGGCGGACTTGGCGCCGTGGCTGGCGATCAACCCGGGCACCGCCTGCACCAGCCCGTCGGGGCGCGACTTGCCCGCCGGCAGCGTCTGCGCGCTGACCAGCGGCTGCGACCAGTCGATCTGGCCGCGCAGCTGGCCGCCGCCGGCCGATTCCGGCAGCTCCACCGACATCGCCGTCGGGCCCGCCTTCTGGTTGTTGACCCGCACCTTCGCCAGCCGCTTGGCCTCCGCGCTGGTCATGTGACGGGGCTCATCGGCGTGCTGGCGCAGGCAGCTGTTGCCGATCCAGCCCACGGCCACCACCATGCCGCCGCACAGGAGCCACACCACGAGCTGGCGCATCCGGTCGGCCTTCTTGTCGTCTTTCTTCTGGCTCGTACCCACGTCTATGCCCAACGAGTCAGGCCGGCTGAGGTAATTGGTGATGGCCGCATCGCTGTCACACCCGGGAGCTAGTTTGGAGGACGTGACCTTCGAGATCCCACGCACCGACGGCCCGATCACCGTCGTCAGCGAGTACGAGCCCTCCGGTGACCAGCCCACCGCCATCGCCGAACTGGCTCGCCGCATCGACAACGACGAGCGCGACGTGGTGCTGCTGGGTGCCACCGGCACCGGCAAGTCGGCCACCGCGGCCTGGCTGATCGAGAAGCTGCAGCGGCCGGCCCTGGTGATGGCGCACAACAAGACCCTGGCGGCCCAGCTGGCCACGGAGTTTCGGGAACTGTTGCCGAACAACGCCGTGGAATACTTCGTGTCCTATTACGACTATTACCAGCCCGAGGCGTACGTCCCGCAGACCGACACCTACATCGAGAAGGACTCCTCGATCAACGACGAGGTGGAGCGGCTGCGCCACTCCACGATGCACTCGCTGTTGACCCGCAAGGACGTCGTGGTGGTGGCCACGGTCTCGGCGATCTACGGCCTGGTGACGCCGACGGAGTTCTACGCCCACACCGCCACGGTAAAGGTGGGGGAGGAGTACGAGCGCGACGCGCTGCTGCGGCGCCTGGTGGAGATCCAGTACACCCGCAACGACTACGCGTTCACCCGCGGCACCTTCCGGGTGCGCGGCGACACCATCGACATCATCCCGGCGTACGAGGAACTGGCCGTGCGCATCGAGATGTTCGGCGACGAGATCGACAAGCTGTTCTACATCAACCCGTTGACCGGCGAGGTGGTGCGCCACGTCTCGGAGCTGGTGATCTTCCCGGGGGCCGCGTATGTGACCAGCGGCGAGAACCAGGAGCGGGCGGTGCGCGACATCGAGGTCGAGCTGGACGAGCGGCTCGCCGAGCTGGAGCGCCAGGGCAAGCACCTGGAGTCGCAGCGGCTGCGGATGCGCACCACCTACGACCTGGAGATGATCCGCCAGATCGGGTCGTGCAGCGGCATCGAGAACTACTCGCGCCACTTCGACGGCCGCGACGCGGGGGAACCGCCGTTCACGCTGCTGGACTACTTCCCGGAGAACTTCATCACGATCATCGACGAGTCGCACCAGACGGTGCCGCAGATCGGCGGCATGTACGAAGGCGACGCCTCGCGCAAGCGCACCCTGGTGGAGCACGGCTTCCGGCTGCCCAGCGCCATGGACAACCGCCCGCTGCGCTTCGACGAGTTCCGTCAGCGGGTGGGGCAGTCGGTGTACATGTCGGCCACCCCGGGTCCGTGGGAGCTGGAGCAGACGCACGGCCAGTACGCCGAGCAGGTGATCCGTCCCACCGGCCTGGTCGACCCGCAGGTGGTGGTGCGGCCCACCAAGGGCCAGATCGACGACCTGATGCACGAGATCCGCGCCCGCGCCGAACGCAACGAGCGGATCCTGGTGACCACCCTGACCAAGAAGATGGCCGAGGATCTCACCGACTACTTCCTGGACAACGACATCCGGGTGCGCTACCTGCACTCCGAGGTGGACACGCTGCGGCGCATCGAGCTGTTGCGCGAGTTGCGTTCCGGCGAGTTTGACGTGCTGGTGGGCATCAACCTGCTGCGGGAGGGCCTCGACCTCCCCGAGGTGTCGCTGGTGGCCATTTTGGACGCCGACAAGGAGGGCTTCCTGCGCTCGGGCACCTCGCTGATCCAGACGATCGGCCGCGCCGCCCGCAACGTCTCCGGCGAGGTGATCATGTACGCCGACAAGATCACCGACTCGATGCGCAGGGCCCTGGACGAGACCGACCGGCGCCGCGCCAAGCAGATCGCCCACAACAAGGAGCACGGCATAGACCCACAGCCGCTGCGCAAGCGCATCGGCGACATCCTGGACGACATCTACGCCGACGCCGACGAGAACGCCACCCTGGTGGGCGGTTCGGGGCGGCAGCAAAGCCGCGGCAAGGCACCGGTGCCGCAGACCCGGTCGCGCGCGGGCGCCATCGTCGGTCACGGCGAGGGCGCGCCCCGCGAGGAGCTCGCCGCCATGATCGCCTCGCTCAACGACCAGATGCTCGCCGCCGCAAGGGATCTTCAGTTCGAGGTGGCGGCCCGCTACCGCGACGAGATCGCCGAGCTGAAGCGCGAGCTGCGCCAGTTCGACGAGGCCGGCGCCTCCTGAGGCCGTGAGGCGGCGTCGACGGTGCGTGCTGTCGCATGTCGGACCTGTGATTTGTCCTATGGGCCACAGTCAAGGTGCGTGTTGATAGGGCACAATGGTGAGGTACGACGGAAGGGGAGTATCCCCCAAACGAAGTGGTCGTCAGCACGGCGAACCGTGAGCAACACATTCTGTTCGCCCGGCCACCTCGATCGCCCCGGCCTCGGCGGTTCTTCGGGCTGCCGTTCGACGATGGGAGAGACCTTCCGGTTTCACACGTAGACAGTGTTACCCGGAAGGCTTTTTGTAGTGAATGTCCCGCTGTGGGTGTGGGGTCTCACCTTGGTGGGTGTGGTTGCCGTGCTCGCCGTCGATCTGTTCGTCATCGGACGCCGACCGCACGAACCCTCCGCCAAGGAGGCCGCCCTGTGGGTGGCGTTCTATTTCGGACTCGCGGGTCTGTTCGGCGCCGGCGTGTTCTGGTTCGCCCCCGACCGGTACGGCGCCGAGTTCTTCGCCGGTTGGATCACCGAATACAGCATGTCGGTCGACAACCTGTTCGTCTTCATGCTCATCATGAGCAGCTTCGCGGTGCCCCGGCGCTACCAGCAGAAGGTGCTGATGGTCGGCATCATCACCGCGCTGATCCTGCGCGCGGTGTTCATCGGCATCGGCGCCGGACTCGTCGAGGAGTTCGTGTGGATCTTCTTCATCTTCGGCGGTTTCCTGATCTTCACCGCGATCCAGTTGCTGCGCAGCGGCGACGAGGAGGAGGAGTTCAAGGAGAACGCCGTGATCCGGTTCGTGCGCCGCGTGGTCCCGGTGGCCCCGGGCTACAACGGCGGCAAGCTGACCGCCCACATGGACGGCAAGAAGGTGCTCAGCCCGATGCTGATCGTCATGATCGCCATCGGCACCACCGACCTGCTGTTCGCCTTCGACTCGATCCCGGCGACCTTCGGCCTCACCCAGCAGGCGTACCTGGTCTTGACGGTCAACGTCTTCGCCCTGATGGGGCTGCGCCAGCTGTTCTTCCTGCTGGGCGGGCTGCTGGAACGCCTGGTGTACCTCAACTACGGGTTGGCGTTCATCCTGGGCTTCATCGGCGTCAAGCTGGTGCTGCACGCCCTCGCCCACAACGACGTGCCGTTCCTCAACGGCGGCAAGCCGATCGACGGCGTCCCGGAGATCAACACCTGGGTGTCGCTGGCGGTCATCGTGGGCATCCTCGCCATCGCCACCATCGCCAGCCTGGCGTCCCCGCCCCGTAAACCCCGCGACACCGCCGAGTACCGGGCCGCGGTGGAGGAGGGCGCCGCGGAGGTCGAGAGCTCCTGGGACGACGAGGAATCCGAAGCGAATGAGGCCGAGGCGGCGACCGAACCCGGCCGCGACGCCCCGGCGCGCTCCTTACTCGTCGTCGAAGACGCGGCCGGCGCCCACCAGGGTCTCGGCGCGCTCGGTGGTGAACTCCTCGTGCACCACCTTGCCGTAGTTGCCGGCAGCGTGGATCATCATGGGCTCACCGTCCTCGCCGGGCTCGGTGGCGACTCCCACGTGGTGGATCGACTTGCCGTTGCGCGCGAAGAAGTACAGGTCGCCGGGCTTGGCGTCGTCCGGTTCGATCGCGGTGGACGCCGCCGACTGGTCGTGGGCGTCGCGCGGCACCCGGATGCCCAGCTGGCGGTACACCAGGTACACAAGGGACGAACAGTCGACGCCGTAGGCGCTCAGGCCGCCCCACACGTACGGCACGTCCAGCAGCTGCGAGGCGACGGACAGCGCGTTGACCCGCCCGGACGCGGCGGGCTCGGGCTTGTCGGGTGCGCCGGTGACGTCGTGCAGCCGGACCCAGCCCGCCGGGCGCGGCCCGGGCAGCGCCACCCGCGCCCAGCCCCGGTAGGGCTCCTCGTCGATGATGGGCAGCCGGGTTCCCAGCCCGACGCCGGGGATCAGCACCTCGCCGTCGGGTTCGTCCCTGATGGACGTGGCGGTCGACGACACGATGTGCGGCAGGGTCTCGGAGGTCTCGGTGGGGGCGGTCTCGAGCTGCTCCACCGGCAGCCAGCCGGGATAGCCGCGCTCGTCCAGGCTGGAGGGCTGGTCGGTGACGATGACGTGTGCCCAACCGTCCTCGATGTCGCTCACCAGCACCTCGTCGCCCAGGAGCACCTGGGTGAGGGCGCGGTCCACCAGCCCGTCGACCCGCTGCTCGCGGGTCATGCCGGCCACCCAGTCGCGCACCGCGGCCGGTTGGCCCAGCGCCAGCCGGTCGGTGTCCTCGGCGGACTTGGGGGAGGCCCACAGGGTCGCCGCCGACACGGCGACAAGCGCCTGTTTTCCCTCTTCAATCGTCATGTGTGTCCTCCCCGCTGGGGCGTGTGATCGGTGGTGGTGGAGCGTTGGTGCGAAAGCACAAGGTTAGGTCTAACGATGTCGACGCGTCACCTTGGGACGCAAAGGTTAGCGCCGCCAGGCCGGGACCGTCCGCGAGCCTCAGCTCGCCGCCGGAGTAGCGCAGCGCCTCGTCCGGTTCGGACAGCCACCAGGCGGCGTCGAGGTCGGCGACGGCGGTGGTGCCGCAGGCGGCGGCCAGGCTGGCGGCGGCGGCGATCCCGATCGGTCCCTCCATCATGGATCCGACGGTGGTGCCGATGCCGTACTGCCGCGCGGCCTCCAGGATGGTGCGTCCGGCCCGCAGGCCGCCGCACTTGGTGAGCTTCAGGTTGACGGCGTCGGCGGCACCGGTGTCGATGACGCGGTTCAGGTCGTCGAGGGTGCGGATCGACTCGTCGGCCAGGATCGTGGTGTCCACTCGGGAGGTGACGAAGGCCAGCGCGTCGAGCCGGTGCGCCGGGGTGGGCTGCTCCACCAGCTCGATGTCGAGCCCGGCGTCCTCCATGCCCCGGATGATGCGCACCGCCTCCTTGGGCCGCCAGCCCTGGTTGGCGTCGACGCGCAGGACGACGCCCGAGCCGACGGCCTCGCGGATCGCGGCGAGCCGGGCCAGGTCCCCGGCGGGATCGGCGCCGACCTTGACCTTGAGACAGCCGAAGCCCTCGGCGACCCGCTTGACGGCGCCGTCGACCAGCTCGGGGATCTGCCCCGCCGACAGGGTGACGTCGGTGGCCACGGCGACGCGCGAGCCGCCCAACAGCCGCACCAGCGGCACGCCCATCCGCTGTGCCGCCAGGTCGTGCAGTGCCACGTCCATGGCCGCCTTGGCCACGTGGTTGCCCACCACCGCGTCGTCCACGGCGTCCAACAGGGCGTTGAGGTCGTCCGGGTCGCCGCCGGCGACGGCCTGGCGCAGCGGCCCGGTGACGCACGCGGTCACGCCTTCCAGCGACTCCCCGGTGATGCGCCAGGTCTGCGGCCCCTCGCCGCGGCCGGTGTGGCCGTCGGCGTCGGTCACCGACACCACGACGGTCTCGAGGGCGGAGGTGGAACGCACCGCGGTGACGAAAGGAGTGTGCAGCGGGGCGGTCGTGACGCGGGCGGACACGTCGGTGATCGACATGGCCGGTACATTACGCCATGGCGCGCACAGCGTCGTCGGGCAAGTCGGCACAGTGACCGGATATGGCAGGATTATGGGCGTGACCACTGCGCGATCGACATTGGACAGACTGGTGGAACGCGGGCTGCGCGGCGAATCCGGCGACCGCGACGATGTCGCGGCAGTGCTGGCGAGCCGGGACGCCGATCTGCTGGACGTCGTGGCCGCCGCCGGGCGCCTGCGGCGCCGCTTCTTCGACAACCGGGTGAAGCTCAACTACCTGGTGAACCTGAAGAGCGGGCTGTGCCCCGAGGACTGCGCGTACTGCTCCCAGCGGCTGGGTTCGTCGGCCGACGTGCTGAAGTACACCTGGCTGAAGCCCGACGAGGCCGCCCGCGCCGCCACGGCGGGCGTGGCCGGGGGCGCCAAGCGGGTGTGCCTGGTGGCCAGCGGGCGCGGCCCCACCGACCGCGACGTGGAGCGCGTCGGCGACACGATCGCGGCGATCCGGCGCGACAACCCGCAGGTCGAGGTGTGCGCCTGCCTCGGTCTGCTGTCGGAGGGCCAGGCCGACCGTCTGTCCGCATTGGGCGCGGACGCGTACAACCACAACCTCAACACCAGCTCCGGCCAGTACGCCGACATCTGTTCCACCCACGACTTCGCCGACCGGGTGGACACCGTGGGCAAGGCGCGCGGGGCGGGTCTGTCGCCGTGTTCGGGCCTGATCGCGGGGATGGGTGAGACCGACGCCGACCTGCTGGACGTGCTGTACGCCCTGCGCGACATCGCCTCGGACTCGGTGCCGGTGAACTTCCTGATCCCGTTCGACGGGACGCCCCTGCAGGGCACCTGGGCGCTGACCCCGCAGCGCTGTCTGCGCATCCTGGCGGCGGCCCGCTTCGTCCACCCGGACGTGGAGGTGCGGCTGGCGGCCGGGCGGGAGATCCACCTGCGCGGCCTGCAACCGCTGGCGCTGCACGTGGTCAACTCGATCTTCCTGGGCGACTATCTGACGTCCGAGGGCGCCGAGGGCAGGGCGGACCTGGAGATGATCGCCGACGGCGGCTTCGTGGTGGAGGGCGCGGGCGAGCCCACGCTGCCGCGCGAACGCGCCGACCTGGTGCGTCCCCGCAAGCGCGGCGCGGGCACCGCGACCGCACCTAATGCTTAATGCAAATATTGCTAAATGTGAATAACTTTCGGTAATGTGTCCGCATGCCTATGCGACGCAGGACCTTTCTGGCCGGTGCCCTGGCGACCGGTGCCGTCGGCGCGGGCCTGGTGCCCGCCACCGCCCTCGCCGACCCGGCGGCGCGCGACGCCGCGGCCTGGATGGGGTCGATCCCCGACGCCACCGGCCTGGACGACCTCACCATCCCCGGCAGCCACGACAGCTGCGCGCGGATCGGCGGCCCCTTCGACACCGCCAAGTGTCAGGAACTGACGCTGCCGCAACAGTTCGACGCCGGGGTGCGCTTCATCGACATCCGCTGCCGCCTCTACGAGGGCGCCTTCACCATCCACCATGGACCGATCTATCAGGAGAAGAACTTCTCCGACGTGCTGGGCGACTGCCGCGCCCTGTTCGGCGCGCACCCGTCCGAGACCGTCATCATGTCGGTGCAGCAGGAGTACAGCGAGGCCAGCGCGCAGGACTGGGCGGCGGTCTTCAACGATCGGTACATGCGCGACGAGGGGTTTGACGCGATGTTCCTGCGCGACAACCGGCTGCCGAGCCTCGGCGAGGCGCGCGGCAAGGTCGTGCTGATCGCCAACCAGGACTTCATCGGCGGCATCCCCGCCTCCAACGCCGACCTGTTGTCGTACCAGAACGACTGGGAGGCCCCCGCCGACGCCAAGTGGGACCTCGTCCGCCGGCACCTGGACGACGCCGAGGCCGATTCCTCCTCCTCGAAGCTGTACGTCAACTACTCCAGCACCACCGCCGGGGCGACGATCCCGCAGCCCAGGGGCTACGCCGAGGAGCTCAACCCGAAGATCAAGACCTATGTGGACGCCGCGGCGGGCCGTCGCCCCAGGTACGGCGCCGTGGTGATGGACTTCGCGGCCAGCGTCGAGCCGGGGCTGGTGGACTCGCTGATCGCCTGCAACTAGGCGACCAAAAGCCCGATGCCCAACGTCAGGACGCCCGCGGCGACGCTGGCGGCGCCCAGCCATATCAGCGCGATCAGCTTGTTGGGCTCGGTGACGTCGCGGCCCATGGACGAGAAGAAGAACCCGCCCGGTAGCAGGATCGCGCCGATGAGGACGCCGAGTCGCGCCACATGGCCGCCCAGCCCGGTGAGCCCGGAGGCGTCGGCGAGGATCAGGCACACCAGCCCGAGCGTGACGAACATGCCCGCGTGGCCGTGGCCGGCGCGCGCGAAGGTCTTCTGGAAGTCGGTCATCGGCACCTTCCCGCGCGCGATGCGCAGGACGAAGGTGCCGCCGAACTCGATCGTGGCGATGGTGATCAGCGCGACGCCGGCGGTTATGCGGCTCGGGTCGGACAGGACCAGGTGGGACATGAGGGCCTCCGGGCTATGGATATTAAAACTATCCGATAGTAGCACTATCCATAGGGCGGCGGCCCGATTCACCGGGTCCGCAGGCTCCTGCGGTACGACAGCTTCGCCGTCGCCGACAGCCCCAGCAGCTGACAGAAGCGGTTGCGGACCCAGATGCCCGCGGCGGTGCGGGGCATCAGCATCGCCGCGCTGACCCCCACCTGCTTCTGGCGCTTGACCACCGTGGGACGGAAGCGCTGCTCGTAGCGGGCGAAGGCCGCCGCGGGGTCGGCGTCGGCGGCGATCAACGCGTCGGCCAGCACCTTCGCGCCCTGCAGGGCCAGGCTGGCGCCCGAGCCCGACAGCAGGGTCGCGCAGTAGGCCGCGTCGCCCAACAGCACCACCCGGCCCCGCGACCAGCGCGGCATCCGCACCTGGGTCACCGAGTCCATGTAGTACGTGTCGGAGGCGACGGCCTCCTCGACGAGCTCGGGCACCCGCCAGCCCTCCGAGGCGAAGCTCTCGCGCAGCAGCTGCCGCTGCCGCTGGGTGTCGCGGTAGTCGAAGCTCGCCAGGTCGGCGTGGAACAGGAAGAACGCCCCCTCGATGTCGTGATTGCCCGAGGAGTAGATCCCGGCCACCCGCGCGGGGGAGTTGTGCAGCACCACCGATCGCTCGCGCCCGAAACGCCGGCCCTCCAGGGCGGCGATGGCGAAGTACAGGCCCCAGTGGCGAAATATCGCCGGGTTGGTGAGCCCGGCCAGGCCGCGGGTGTGGGAGTGCAGCCCGTCGGCGCCCACCACCAGGTCGAAGCGGCGGCTGTCGCCGCCGACGAAGTCGACGTCGACGCCGCGGTCGCCCGGGTGCAGCGCCGCGATCGAGTCGTCGAAGACGTACTCGCAATCGCCCCGGGTCTCCTCGTGCAGGATGGCCGCCAGATCGCCGCGCATGATCTCGACGTCGGAGGGTTCGTCGAAGGCCGACATCCGCACCCGCGCCGAGGTCTTGCCGTCGGAGTTCACGAAGACCAGGTCGGCGATGTCGGTGGCGTGGTCGCGGATCGCGTCGGCGATGCCCATCTCCTCGGCCAGCGCCATCGCCTCGCCGCGGATGTCGACCCCGTTGCCGCCGGGCCGCGGGCCCGGATGGCGCTCCACGAGCGTGACCCGATAGCCGGCCCCCGACAGCCAGAAGGCCAGGGCGGGGCCGGCGATGCTGGCGCCGGAGATCAGGACGCTGGGCGGGGTGGGCATGATCGCTCCGTTCTAGGCTGACCGATGGTCAGGAATGACGCTAGCACGTTAACCGAAGGTCAGTCGGGCACTAGGATGATCGGATGGCCGACGACTCCAAACAGCCGACCAGACAGCGCATCCTCGACGTCGCCTTCGCGCTCTTCGTCGAGCACGGCTACCACCGCACCTCGGTGCGCGCCATCGCCGAGCAGCTGGGGATCAGCAAGGCGGCGGTGCTGTATCACTTCCCCGCCAAGGGGGACATCATCGGTGCGCTGGCCGAGCCCTTTTTGGACGATTACGAGGCGGCGCTGCTGTCCGCCGCCGGGCTCGGGCCCGAGCGGGCGCGCTGGGCGGCCATCGAGGGGGTGCTGGACGTGCTGCTGACCCACCGCCATCTGCTGCGGCTCAGCCTGCACGACCTGGCCCTGGTGGCGCCGGGGCGGGTGTACGAGCGCTTCACCGCCGCCATGGGCCTGGCCAACCGCCTGGTCGCCGGGGAGAACCCGAGCTTCGCGCAGCGGGTGCGCGCCAGCCAGGCGGTGTCCATTCTGGGCGACCCGGTGGTGCTGTTCGCCGACGAGCCCACCGACGAACTCCGCGCCGAGGTCCTGAAGGGACTGCGGCTGCTGGTCGGCCCGTCGGGGCTGGTCGCAACCGATGCCGGCCCCGCGCCGTCGGCCGCGCAGCGGGGCCGCGGGCGCCCCACCACCCTGAGCGACGCCGACATCGACCGGGCCCGGCAGTGGCACGCCGCGGGCCGGTACTCGGCCTCGGAGATCGCGCGGCGGCTCGGCGTCTCCCGGGCCACCGTGTACCGCAGTCTCGATAAGAACAAATTATGAGACGGTTCTGAGACTTTTTATGAAACACCTCGGCGTCGGCGATCGTGATGCAATATGCCTTGGTCGCGTCAGCAGGACAAGCCAGGAGGCAGCCCCGTGTCACAGCCGCAACCCGTGCTCGTCCCGCCCGCCACCGCCGCGATGTTCCTCGTGGTCACCATCGCGGCCGGGGGAGAGGAACCGGTCCGCGAGGTGCTCGCCGACCTCGCGGCGCTGCGGCGCACGGTCGGATTCCGGGACCCCGACGGCGGCCTGAGCTGCGTCGTCGGCATCGGCTCGGATGCCTGGGACCGGCTCTTCGACGGCCCGCGCCCGCGCGAGCTGCACCCGTTTCGGGAGCTGGACGGCCCCCGCCACCGGGCACCGTCCACCCCCGGCGACCTCCTGTTCCACGTGCGCGCCAGGCGCATGGACCTGTGCTTCGAGCTGTCCCGGCTGATCGCGCGGCGGCTGGGGGCCGCCGTGGACGTGGCCGACGAGGTGCACGGCTTCAAGTACTTCGACGAGCGCGACCTGCTCGGCTTCGTCGACGGCTCCGAAAACCCCGACGGCCCGGCCGCCGCCGACGCCGTGTTCATCGGCGACGAGGACCCCGGCTTCGCCGGCGGCAGCTACGTGATCGTCCAGAAGTACCTGCACGACCTGGCGGCCTGGGAGGCGCTGCCGTCCGACGAACAGGAACGCGTCATCGGCCGCACCAAACTGGCCAATGTGGAGCTCGACGACGACGTCAAGCCCCCCGACTCCCACGTCGCCCTCAACACCGTCACCGACGCCGACGGCACCGAGCGCAAGATCGTGCGCGACAACCTCCCGTTCGGCAGCATCGCCTCCGGCGAGTTCGGCACCTACTTCATCGGCTACGCGCGCGCCCCGGACGTCACCGAGACCATGCTGCGCAACATGTTCCTGGGTGACGTGCCGGGGCGACACGACCGGATCCTCGACTTCTCCACCGCCGCGACCGGCTGCCTGTTCCACGTGCCGACCGCCGACTTCCTCGACGACCTGCCGGGCGAGCCCGGCTAGGCGATCAGGTGGACGTCGCCGAACTCGTGCCACAGGTACCGGTGGTCGATGGCGGCGTGGTACGCCTCGGCCAGGGCCGAGGAGTCGGCGAAGGCCGACAGCATCGCCAGGTGGGTGGAGCGGGGCTCGTGGAGCCCGGTGAGGATGCCGTCGACGGTGTGGACGCCGCCGTCGGGGGTGACGATGTGGTCGGTGACGCCCCGGCGGGCGGTGACCACGCCGCGCCCCGAGTGCGCGGATTCCAGGGCGCGCACCACCGTGGTGCCCACGGCGATCACCCGGCCGCCCGCGGCGTGGGCCGCGTTGACGGCGCGCGCGGTGTACTCCGGGACCGAGAAGCGCTCGGGGTACGGGGGTTCGCCGATCTCGGGGGAGGCCACGCCGGTGTGCAGGGTGATGGGGGCGACGCCGATGCCGCGGCTCACCAGGCCGGTCACCGTGTCGGCGGTGAAGGGCCGGGCGGCGCTGGGCATCTCGGCGCTGCCGGGTTCGGTGGCGAAGACGGTCTGGTAGGTCTGAAGTGGCCAGTCGCGGTCCACGTAGGAGTAACGGATCGGCTTGCCGTGTTGTTCAAGATATATCGAAACCGAGACATTAAGCCTCGCGACCCACAACCGGCCCGTGTGCCTCCTCACCAGCTCCAGGGTGGCCCCGCCCGGAAGCGGCAGCCACTCGCCGGGCTGCCCGCCGGAATAGGGACGGTGGGTGGCGCCGGCGCGCTCGCGCAGCTCCACCAGCCAGGCGCCGTCGGCGTTGGCGGTGGAGAAGTGGACGACCAGCCGGTCCATCCACACCGCCGCGGGGAGAGTGCCGGAATTGTTGACCACCAACAGGTCCCCGGGCCGCAGCAGGTGGGGAAGGTCGGCGAAGCGGCGGTGGGTCGTGGCCGCCGTCCCGCGATCGGTGACCAGCAGGCGGACGTCGTCGCGCCCGCGCCCGCACACCTCGGCGGGCTCGGTGGCCTCCAGCGCGGCGTCCAGGGCGAAGTCGAAGGTGGCGTCGCGCAGCGCGGTCATGCCCGGCCCCCCTGGGGCGCCAGCAGTTCGGCGGCGACGTAGCGGCCGCTGGCCGGGCCGTCGGTGAGCAGACCGACGATCGCGGGGGTCGCGACGTCCTCGGGCGGCGGCGCGGCGTCGGCGTCGGAGCCGACCGCCTCGGCCAGCATGCCGGTGCGCATCTCGCCGGGATCGACCCACCACACGTGGATGTCGGGTTCCTCGGCGGCCAACACGTTGGACGCCTGGTCGAGGGCGGCCTTGGTGGCGCCGTAACCGCCCCAACCCTCGTAGCCGCCCGTGGCTGCGTCGGAGGAGATGTTGACGACCGAGCCACCGCGGCGGCGCAGCGTCGGCAACAGATCCTGGATCAGGGCCAACGGCGCGAAAACGTTGGTGGCGAACAGGTCGGGCAGTTGCCCCAGCGGATAGTCCGCCCAGCGGGGCAGGGGAGTGGCACCGAGGCTGGAGGCGTTGTTGACCAACAGGTCCAGACCCCCGAGCCGCTCCAGCTCCGCGACGAGGCCGGCGCGGTGGGCGGCGTCGGCGACGTCGCCGGCCAGCCAGCCCGCGCCGAGGTCCTCGGCCACATGGGACAGTTCCTCGGGTCCGCGCGCGGTGAGCAGCAGGGTCCAGCCGTCGCGGGCCAGCCTGGTGGCCAGAGCCCGGCCCAGGCCCCGCGAGGCTCCGGTGATGAGTGCGATCTTCGTGTTCATGCGTTCGAAGCTATGGAGTTTCGCCGCTCTTGCCATCGGGCGACGGACGCGGGAGGTGCTGCGTCCTTGGTCCTAGGACCTCGGGGCCGAGATCGCGGCCACATTAGGGTGGGATGGGCGGCGCCTGGTGGAATGCGGTGGCCGCGGCGAGCGTTAGGCGAACACGCACTTGCTGAATCCGAAAAGGGAGACGTGATGTTGGAGCCGCAGGAGTTGTACCAGGTGGAACCCGACGTGCCCGATCTGCGGGGCGCGGTGTTGCTGTACGAATTCCGTGGATTCATGGACGCGGGCCAGGCGGCGTCGGGCCTGGCCGAGTATTTGTTGGAGGAATACGAGCACGAGGTGGTGGCGCGGTTCGACACCGACCAGCTGGTCGACTATCGGGGGCGGCGACCCGGCATGACGTTCTCGGTGGACCACTGGGAGGAGTACGAGGCGCCCGAACTGGTGGCGTACGCGGTGCGCGACGACACGGGCGTGCCGTTCGTGTTGCTCAGCGGCATCGAGCCCGATCACCAGTGGGAGCGGTTCACCGCGGCGGTGCGGTCGCTTATGGACCTGTGGGGAATCCGTCTGGCCGTTGGTTTTCACGGCATCCCGATGGGCGCGCCGCACACCCGTCCGCTGGGGGTCACCGCGCACGCCACGCGTCAGGCGCTGTTGCCGAATCACGAGCGGGTGCTCAATCGCCTGAAGGTTCCCGGGAATGTGGGGGCGCTGCTCGAGCTGCGGCTGGGAGAGGCGGGCCACGACGCGGTGGGCTTCGCCGCGCACGTGCCGCATTACCTGTCGCAGTCGGCGTACCCGCGCGCGTCGGTGCGGCTGTTGGAGTCGATCAGGGACGTCACGGGCCTGTCGTTGTCGGACGAACCGCTGCGGGAGTCGGGGCGCGAGGTGGACGCGGAGGTCGACGCCCAGGTGCGCGCCTCCGACGAGGTCGCCGAGGTGGTGCGGGCGCTGGAGCGCCAGTACGACATGTTCGTCGAGGGCAACAGCCGCGACAGCCTGCTGGCCGGGGACGACGAGTTGCCGACGGGCGACGAGATCGGCGCCGAGCTGGAGCGCTTCCTGGCCGAAAACCACGGCCCGACGCCGGAGAGCTGACCGCGCGGTTTCAGGCCGTGCGCCTCGTCCACGGTCGGCGCGCGGCGTAGGCGCCCGAGCCGATGGCGAGCACGACCGCGCCGACGAGGACGGACCACGGCGGCAGCGTGAACGCCAGCAGCAGGCACCCCGCGACGCCGACGATCGGGATCGCCCGGATCGGGCGGCCCTCGGCGGGCGAGAGGGTGAGGGCCGAGGCGTTGGCGATGGCGTAGTAGACCAGCACGCCGAACGACGAGAACCCGATGGCGCCGCGCACGTCCGCGGTGGCCGCCGCGACGGCGACGACCGCGCCGATCGCCAGCTGCGCGCGGTGCGGCACC
>NZ_DASQPW010000181.1:0-23742 GCF_035643755.1 Stackebrandtia sp.
CGACCGGCGCCGTCCCTTGTACACCGAGGTCGCCGACTACACCGTGGCCACCGACGATGCCGGTGCCGCGGCCGTCGCCGACGAGCTCGCGGGCTGGCTGGGCGCCCCGCTCACGGTCACCGTCGGCGGCGAGCGCCCGTATCCGGTCGTCATCGGCCGTGACGCGACCATCGCGCTGTCCGACCATCTCGCGGGCGCCTCGCGCGCCGCGATCGTCCATGCCGCGCCCCTGGCCGAACACGCGCGAAAGATCGCAAGATATATCGATGACGAGGTAAAGACCACGCTCATCGAGGTCCCCGACGCCGAGGCCGGCAAGGGCATCGACGTGGCCGCCTCCTGCTGGGATCGCCTCGGCCGCGAGGGATTCACGCGCAACGACCTCGTCATCGGCGTCGGCGGGGGAGCGGTCACCGACCTGGCCGGGTTCGTGGCCGCGTGCTGGCTGCGCGGCGTGGACGTGGTGCAGCTGCCGACGTCCCTGCTCGGGATGGTCGACGCCGCCGTGGGCGGCAAGACCGGCGTCAACACCGCCAGCGGCAAGAACCTCGTCGGCGCGTTCCACCCGCCCCGGGCCGTCCTGTGCGATCTGAGCACGATGGACACACTCCCCGCCGCCGATCGCGTCGCGGGCCTCGCCGAGGTCATCAAGTGCGGCTACATCGCCGACACCGGGATTCTCGACGCCATCAACGACAACCCCGACGCCGCGACGGATCCCGCCGCGCCGCTGCTGGCCGACCTGGTCCGGCGCGCGGTCGCCGTCAAGGCCGAGGTGGTGGCGGGCGACCTGAGGGAATCGGGTCGGCGCGCCATCCTCAACTACGGACACACCTTCGCCCACGCCATCGAGAAGGTGGAGAACTACCGCTGGCGCCACGGCGACGCCGTCGCGGTCGGCATGGTCTACGCGGCCGCGCTCGGCCGTCTCACCGGACGCGCCGACCTGGTCGATCCCTTGCGCGCCACCCTGAACCGCGTCGGCCTGCCGGTGACCTACCGGGGCGGCGACTGGGGGGCACTGCTGGCGGCGATGCGGGTCGACAAGAAGGCCGTCGGCGACACGATTCGCTTCGTCCTGCTCGACGCGCTCGCCCGTCCGGTTATTGTGGACGATGTGACGCCCGAGCAGATGCTCGCCGCCTACCGGGAGGTCTCGACGTGACCGTCTACGTTCTCAACGGACCCAATCTGAACCGGCTGGGCACCCGCGAGCCCGAGATCTACGGCACCACCACCTACGCCGACCTGGCGCTGCTGTGCGAGGCGGCCGCCCGCCGCCTCGGTCTGGACGTCGCGGTCCGCCAGACCAACGCCGAGGCCGAGATGCTCGCCTGGCTCCACGCCGCCGCCGACGCGGGCGCCGACGTGGTCCTCAACGCCGCGGCCTGGACCCACACCTCGATCGCGATCGGTGACGCCTGCGCCATGCTCACGGGCCGCCTCATCGAGGTGCACATCTCCAACGTCTACAAGCGAGAGTCGTTCCGCCATCACTCCTATGTGTCCCCCCACGCCGACGGCGTCGTCATCGGTTGCGGCGTGGACGGCTATCGGTTGGCCCTGGAGCACCTCGCGGTCTGAGGTCTGGCGTCACCGCGCCGACGCGGCGGCCACGCGTTCGAGGGCGGCGCAGCTGATCGGCCAGTCGGCGCGGATCCGCCGCGCGAAGTGCAGGCGGAACACCGCGGTGAGCGGTCCGCGCGCCCGCATGGTGCGGGTGCACCGGATCCGGCCGTCTCCCAGCGGTTCGTAGCCGGTCACCCCGATCAATTCCCCGCCCGGGAGCGGGCTGGTCGACGTCCATGCGCGCCCCGGCGTCACCGCGGTGATGGTCCAGTCGGCGGCGGGGGCGCCGCGCGGTTTCGACCACCCGGACGATCCGGGGGCGAAGGGCCCGTCCAACCGCGCGGCCCGCTCGTGGGGGTCCCAGCTCGGCCATTTCTCGACGTCGGTGACGACGCGCCAGACGGCCTCGGGGTCGGCGGTGATGACGGCCCGGGCGCTGAACTCGAACACGAGATCCTCCTTGTTGTCGCGACAACAAAGACAATAGACTGTCGCTACGACAACCGATGGGGGAGCACATGGGTGACGCCGCGCCGGGACCGCGCGGGCCGCTGATGAGCCCGACCTTCTGGCTGCACCACGCCGCCCTGGCGGTGCGGCGGCGCGCCGAGGCCGGGCTGCGACCCATCGGCCTGACCTACCCGCAGTTCTGTCTACTGGGGGCGATCGGCTGGCTGAGCGCGACCGAGCGGCCCCCCACCCAACAGCGGGCGGCCGACCTGGCCGGGGCGGACCGCATGATGACGTCGAAGCTGGTCGGGACCCTTTGCGCGCGTGGGCTCGTGGCGCGCCAGGACGATCCGGGCGACGCCCGCGCGCGGCGGCTGCGCCTCACGCCGGAGGGTCGCGCCGTCACCGACGAGGCGGTCCGGCTGATGGCCGAGGTGGACGCCGAGGTGTTCGGCACCGGCGCCGACCGCGAGCGACATCGGCAACGGCTTCGCGCCATCGCCGAGGACGGGTCACCGAGCCGGGAGGATGCATCGACGTGACCACCGAACGCGTCGTTGTCGACGCACCGCACGTGTGGACCGAGCCGAAGCGGCAGGCCGAGCTCGCGAGGTCGGCGCACCGGTTGCTGGCGGATCTGGTGTCGGGCGGCGCGGCACTGGGTTGGGTCGATCCACCGTCGGTGGACGAGGTGACTGACCTGCTCGACGACGTCGTCCACGCGGCGAGGTCGGGCGACGCCGCCCTACGGGTGGCCTATCGGGACGGTCGGCTCGCCGGACTCGGGTACTGGCGGCGCTACGCCCGGCCCACCCATCGGCCACACGCCGATCTGGAAAAACTCGCCGTGGACGCCGACGCGCACGGGCGCGGCATCGGCCGGGCGCTGACCGCGGCCCTCATCGAGGACGCGCGGTCGGCGGGCATCGAGGTGCTCACCCTCGACGCGCGGGGAGACAACGTCACGGCCCTGGGGCTGTACCGCGCGCTGGGCTTCACCGAATACGGACGCCTGGCCGACTTCGTCGCCGTGGGGCAAGCCCGCTACGACAAGGTCCTGTACATGCGGGACCTTCGCCGACAGGCTTGATCAGGTCGTCGGGAACGCCTTGACGAAGGTGGACACCGCGTCGCGGGCGATCCCGCGCAGCTCGGTGCGGGGGATCGTGCGGGTCCCGAACCGGGAGCGGGATTCGATCGGCCCGGATAGCAGCGCCGTGAACTGCTCGGCCGCGAGTTGGGGGTCGTCGACGCGGATCCGCCCGGCGAGTGCCAATCGGGCCAGCTTGTCTCCCAGGGTCCGCGTGACCTGGCGGGACACCCGGTCGTAGACGACGCCGAGGAGGTCGGAGAATTGCTCTGGTTCGGACGACAGCAACCGACGCAGCGCCCGGGAGGAGTCGGCGCAATAGCATTCGGCCAAGCCCAGGCCCACCCTTCGCAACGCGGCGGCGATGTCCTCGCGCGCCTCGTCCAGTAGCCCGATCACCCGCAGATTGTTGGTGAGCGCGGCATCGGACAGGTCGGTGATCGCTTGGCGAAACAGGGTTTCCTTGTCACCGAAATGGTTGTACACAGTGGCCTTGGCGACGCCGGCCGCGGCGGCGATGTCCTCGACACGCGCCTGGTCGTATCCGTCGCGGGCGAACACGGAGAAGGCCGCGGCCATGACGGCCTGGCGTTTGTCGAGCCGTCCGCGTCTCGTCTCCATTGGCACCGCATCATCGTATGTCGGCATCAAGAGATGAGAATCACCTGGCCATAAATTTAGACTCACGAGTATAAATTGCTAGCCTCAAAAGTCAACACTGATGGCAGGAAATCGGAGGAGAAGTCATGCGGCACATCGTGATCACCGGGGGCACCGACGGCTTGGGACGGGCGCTGGGCCTGGAGTGCCTGCGCCGCGGCGACGAGGTCACCGTCGTCGGCAGCAGCGAACCCAAGGGGCGGACGTTCCTCGCGGCCGCCGCCGAGCTCGGCGCCGCGCAACGGGCGACCTTCATGCGCGCCGACCTGAGTCTGGTGGCCGAGAACCGCCGCGTCATCTCCGAGCTCGCCGCGCGACTGGCCACGGTGGACGCCCTGGTGCTGTGCGCCCGGTACTTTCGCGCGACGCGACACAGCACCAGCGAGGGCTTCGAGTCCACCTTCGCGCTTTTCCACCTGAGCCGCTTCCTGTTCACCCACGGTCTGGCGTCGCGGCTGGCCAAGTCCCGTGACGGGGTGATTCTCGACCTCGCCGGGCCCGGCGGGCCGCTGTCGCATATGAACTGGGAGGACCCGCAGTTCGTCCACGGCTATCGGCCCCAAGCCGTGATGGCGCAATGCGGCAAGCTCAGCGACCTCAACGCCGTCGCTTTCGCCGGGCGCCACCGCGACAGCCCGATCCGCTATGTGCTGCTGCACCCGGGTCTGACCCTGACGGGCTTCACCGGACAGTACGACGCCGACAGCGCCGCGATGCTGGCCGACATGAAGCGGCGTGCCCAGCCCGTCGATGCCGGAGTGAAACGCATGACGCGGCACCTCGACAACCCGTCCACGGTGCCGCTGGCCGCGTTCACACAAGACACCGAAGTGGACGTGGCCACAGAGGCGTTCGACGCCCGGGCCGCCGAACGGCTCCATCGGCTGACCGTGGACATGCTGGCTGGGGCCGGGTGCGCGGAACCTAGGCCGTAGCCACTTCGTCCTCGACGAATCGGGGCCGGGTCACCTGCCACGCCGCCACGGCGTGCGTCACGGCGGCGATGCCCAGCAGGACGAACGGCGCCGTCCAGCCGCCGGTGAGGTCCAGCAGGACGCCGACCAGGACGGGGCCGATTCCGGCGATCAGGTAGCCGCCGCTTTGGGTGAACGCCGAGATGGCGGCGGTTCCCGCGTGGGTGCGGGCGCGCAGAGCGAACAGCGTGAGCATCAACGGGAAGGTCCCCATGCCCACGGCCACCGCCAGCAGGCCGATCCAGGCCACGGCCGAGTGGCCGCCGACCAGCAGCAGGGGCATGCCGACGACGTAGCCGCCGACCAGCACCGCCAGGACGCCGCGCTGTTGCCGCAGCCGGGCGGCCAGCAGCGGGACCACAATGGAGATCGGGATCGACACCGCCGTGAAGATCCCCAGCATCAGCCCGGCCTGGGTGGAGCTGAAACCGTGGTCGCGCAACAGTTCGGGCAGCCAACCGAACATGATGTAGGCGATCATGGACTGGGCGCCGAAGGCGATCATCATCGTCCAGCCGAAGCGGCTGCGCGCCAGGCCGCGCACCGGCCGGGTCGGCTCGGCGTCGGCGTTGCCGGGCCTGGCGGTGGAGCGGGTGAGGAACCAGGGGATCAGTGCGATCAGCGCGGGCACCGCCCACATCGCCAGGGCGGGGCGCCAGGAGTCGCCGAAGAGATGGGCGGCGGGGACGGTGAGGCCGGCGGCCAGCATGGTGCCCACGGCCAGTGAGGTGCTGTACGCCGTGGTCATGGCGCCGACGCGGTTCGGGTAGTGGCGCTTGACCACCGCGGGCAGCGCCACGTTGGCGACCGCGCCCCCGGCCAGGGCGGCGGCGCTGGCGATGAGGAACACCACCTCGGAGTCCACCGTGGACCGCACGACGAGCCCGATGACCATGAGGGCCAGGGCGTCCAGCATCACGATGCGCTCGCCGAAGCGGCGCGACAGGGCGGGGGTGAGTCCGCCGAAGATCCCGAAGCCGATCACCGGCAGCGTGGTGAGGACCCCGGCGACCGAGTCGGTCATGCCGAGGGAGCGCTCGATCTCG
This sequence comes from Stackebrandtia sp., assembly GCF_035643755.1. Lineage (NCBI taxonomy): Bacteria > Bacillati > Actinomycetota > Actinomycetes > Glycomycetales > Glycomycetaceae > Stackebrandtia > Stackebrandtia sp. The sequence goes on from NZ_DASQPW010000181.1 coordinate 5,790, forward strand.
TCCAGCAGCGGGCCGACGCTGGTGACGGCGGTGCGCATGTTGAACGCGGCCAGGAGCACCCCGGCGGTGATGATCCACGTGATGGTGCCTCGGGTGGGGGAGGTGCGCTCAGCGGTGGTGACTGCGGTCATGTCGGGTGCGACCTTCTACGTGTGGGGCGTGGAAGGGCGCCCACAACGGGTGGCATCCACGACGCCGCACCATAACGCCGCGGGGGACGGTGATCTTCCCCGGCGGCGCCGAATGTGGTCAGTGTCAAACCGGGGCGCGGGGTCGCCCGGCAGTGTCGGTACACTTGCCTGTCGCCTTCCCAACGAGACCCGAAAGAGGCCGGACTTACGCATGGCATCCACGAACGATCTGAAAAACGGCATGGTGCTGAGCCTGGACGGCGTGCTGTGGACCGTCGTGAAGTTCCAGCATGTCAAGCCCGGTAAGGGCGGCGCGTTCGTGCGCACCACGCTGAAGAACGTGTTGTCGGGCAAGGTGGTCGACAAGACCTTCAACGCGGGCACCAAGGTGGACACCGCGACCGTCGACAAGCGGACGATGCAGTACCTGTACGCCGACGGCGAGGACTTCGTGTTCATGGATCTGGAGACCTACGACCAGATCAATGTCACCGGCGCCACCATCGGCGACAACGCCAACTACCTGCTGCCCGAGGCCGAGGTGACCGTCGGTCTGCACGAGTCGAAGCCGCTGTTCGTGGAGCTGCCGGCGTCGGTGGACCTCGAGGTCACCCACACCGAGCCCGGTCTGCAGGGCGATCGTTCCTCCGGTGGCACCAAGCCCGCCACCGTCGAGACCGGCGCGCAGGTGCAGGTTCCGCTGTTCATCACCACCGGTGAGAAGATCAAGGTGGACACCCGTGACGGCAAATACCTTAGTCGCGCCTGAAGCCGTGTCCGACAAGACTTTGGCGGCGTTCCCCGCCCGGCGCAAGGCCCGCAAGCGGGCCGTGGACGTGCTTTACGAGGCGGAGCAGCGCGACGAACCCATCATGCGTGTGCTGTCGGAGCGGCAGCAGCTGGCGGCCCGGGACCCACAGATGCCCGGCATCCCCGAGTACGCCGCCACCCTCGTGGAGGGCGTGGCCGATCACCTCGACGAGGTGGACGACGCCATCGCCGCCAGCCTGAAGGGCTGGCAGCTGGACCGGGTGGCCGCGGTGGACCGCAACATCCTGCGGGTGGCGGCCTTCGAGCTGCGGTACCGCGAGGACGTGGACACCCCGGTGGCCATCAGCGAGGCGATCAAGATCGCCGAGGTGCTGTGCGCCGACGATTCCCCGGCCTTCATCAACGGCGTGCTGCAAAGCGTCGCCACGGCCGGCGGCTGACAGGCGTCCGGGTGTCCAAGATCACCGGGATACATCATCTCGCGCTGTCGGTGTCCGATCTGGACCGCAGCATCGCCTGGTACGGCGACGTCCTGGGGCTGTCGGTGGACAAGCGCTGGCAGGCCGAGGGCATGGACAAGGCGAAGCTGTCCGACGCCGACGGCGGCCTCGTGGTGATCCTCGTCGACCACCGCGCCGCGGCGCGGGACGGGGACTTCAGCGAGCGCCGCGTCGGCCTGGATCACGTGGGCCTCGGCGTCGCCGACCGCGCGGCGCTGGAGGAGTGGCGGGATCGCTTGGACGCCAAGCGGATCCCGCACGACGGCATCAAGCCCGGCTCGACCGGCGACCTGATCGCCTTCCGCGACCCCGATGATCTGCCGCTGGAGTTCTACACCGTGGGCTAGATCCCACCGGTGACGTTGACGGTGTCTCCGGTGATGTTGCCGTTGGCGGCCGAGCACAGGAACACGATCGCCCGCGCGACGTCGTCGGGTGTGGACAATCGCCCCGTGGGGGTCCTGGCGATCTGGGCGTCGCGGGCGGATTGGGGCATCGCCGCGAGGTTGTGTTCGGTGACCGTCAGGCCCGGCGCCACGATGTTGACCAGGATGTCGCCCCCGAGCTCGGCGATCAGCCCGTTCGCCAGTCCCGATATCGATGCCTTGGCGGCGCCGTAGATGCCCAGACCGGGGTGGCCGGGGCCGCGGTGCCGCGCCACGTCCGAGGAGACCAGCACGATGCGGCCGTCCGCGCGCCCGCGCATCGCCGGCAGCGCCGCCTGCATGAGCGCGATCATGCCCTCGGTGTTGGGGCGCCACAGGTCCGTCCATTCGGACACCGGGACGTCCTCGAAGTGCCGGTCGGGGTCGGGGAGCCGGTCGGGCCAGCGCACCGCGTTGGCGACCAGGCCGTCGATGCCGCCCCAACGGTCTCGCACCGCGGCCACGGCCTCGGCGATCGTGTCGGGATCCGACAGGTCCATCCGCAACGCGAGTCCGTGGCCGCCGGCGGCGGCGATCTCGGCGACCGCGGCTTCGGCGGCGTCGCGTCGTGCGCGATAGGTCAGTGCGACGCGGGCACCCTCGGCGGCGAAGGCCAGCGCGGTGGCGCGCCCGATGCCGCGCGAGGCGCCGGTGACGACGACGACCTTGTCCAGCAATCCCAGATCCATGAATAAAGTCCTTAGTGGAGAGTGTGCGGATTCCTAAGCCAGCTTAGCATTTTACTAAGCCTGCTTAGTGAATCTCTCCGCGGGAGGCTTACGTCGCGGACTCGCCGCGCAGCGATCGACCCATGCGCCCCAACAACTCCACCAACTGGCGCGCCTCTTCGGGGCTGAGCAGGGCGACGGCCTCGGCCTGCAAGTCGGCCATCTCCCTGGTGATGGGTTCGCGCAGCTCGCGACCGGTGTCGGTGAGCCAGGTCCGGATCCTGCGACGATCGCGCGGATCGGGCTCCCGATGAACCAGCCGCGCCGCCTCCATGCGGCTCAGCGCGCGGGTGAGCGTGGCCGCCTCCACCCCGATGCGCCGGGACAGCTCGCTGGGGGTGAGGCCGTCCTCCTGCCACAGGCATTCGAGCACGAACTGCTGTCCGACATGGACGTTGTAGCCGCTCAGCCGCCGTTCGGTGGAGGCCTTGGCCGCCCTGGACACCTCGGTGAAGCGTTCCCACACCTGCTTGGCAACCGTCACGCCTCGACGCTACACAATCGGTGAGGGCGACAATGCCCCCGCACGTCACGCGACGTGCGGGGGCATCGACGTTTGTGTCCCGGCCTTGAGAAGGGGTGCCTTAGTCGGCTTCCTTCTGCTCGGCGAAGAACTTCGCCGGGTCGGCGATCAGGACGCCGAGGTCGCTGAGCTTCTCGATCAGGTCGGACGGCGTGGTGTCGTAGATGATGGCGAGTGCGGTCAGGTCGTCCGCGCGGATCGACAGGACGCGTCCATTGTAGTCACCGCGGCGCTGCTGGATGCCGCGCGCGTAACGGGCTACGTGGGTGAGCTCCGGCGAACTGTGGTCGTACAGGGCCGCCAGGTCGAGGGTGAGCTTGCTGCCGGGTTCGACCGGAAGCGGGGCACCATCGGGAAGCAGCTCGGCGACCGGCACGCGGTAGAACGTCGCCAGCTCGGCTAGGCGCGCGACGGTAATGGCGCGGTCGCCACGCTCGTACGAGCCGATGACGACGGCCTTCCACTTTCCACCTGACTTGTCTTCCACGCCCTGCAGGGATAGTCCCTGCTGGATGCGGATGTCCCGCAAGCGGTTGCCGAGAAATTTCGCGTACTCGGGTGTTGAAGCCATTCGATGCACTCCAGGTTTAGGGGGTGGTGTAACCGGTTTCTGGCTACGCAGCGTGACTCTAGGCGATGGATGATGGGGGCGCAAGTGGGGGTCCGGCTAAATTTCACTAAGCGTGATCGACATTTGCCCCTAAATGCGGTCATATTGGACAGTTGTTCCTTACTCTGGGTTGATCTCACGGCGTTCCAAAGCCCTGTACCATGTGCGGCGGCCATTCTTTTAACGGACCGTCCCGTGAGGCGGGGAAGGAGAGGTCGATATGGCAGTGCCTGCCCACGACCCCCCGACGCAGGGGCAGCGGATTCTCACCCGATCCGACATCGCCCGCGTCGTCGATCGCATCGCCCATCAGATTCTCGAAAAGACCCACGGCGCAGCGGATACGGTGCTGCTGGGCATACCCACCCGGGGTGTCCCCCTGGCGCGGCGGCTGGCCTCGCGCATCGCCGCCTTCGAGGGGCGGTCGGTGCCACACGGCAGCCTCGACGTCACCCTCTACCGCGACGATCTGCGGATCCGCCCGGCGCGTCCGCTGGGCCCCACCGATCTCCCCGAATCCGGCGTCGACGACCAGCGCGTGATCCTCGTCGACGACGTGCTCTATTCCGGACGGACGGTGCGCGCCGCCCTCAACGCCCTGTACGACCTGGGCCGTCCGGCCCAGGTGCAGCTGGCGGTCCTGGTGGACCGCGGGCACCGACAGTTGCCGATCCGCGCCGACTATGTGGGCAAGAACATACCCACGTCCCAGGCGCAGTCGGTGGCCGTGCGGCTCAGCGAGCACGACGACACCGACGCGGTGTTGCTGATGGACGGTGAGGCATGATCGAGCACCTGTTGTCCTGCGACGACCTGGACGCCGAATCGGCGACCCTGATCCTCGACACCGCCGCCCAGATGGCCCACGCCATGAGCGGCCGCGAGGTCCGCAAGCTTCCGACCCTGCGGGGACGCACCGTCGTCAACCTGTTCTATGAGGACTCCACCCGCACCCGGGTGTCCTTCGAGGCCGCCGCCAAGCGGCTGTCGGCCGACGTGGTCACGTTCTCCGCCAAGGGATCCAGCGTCAGCAAGGGCGAGAGCCTCAAGGACACCGCGCTCACCCTGCAGGCGATGGGCGCCGACGCCGTGGTGGTGCGCCACCCGGCCTCGGGCGCGCCGCACCGGCTCACCGGCTGGCTGGACGGGGCCGTGCTCAACGCCGGCGACGGCACCCACGAGCACCCCACCCAGGCCCTACTGGACGCCTACACCATGCGCTCCCACCTGGGACGCCTCGAGGGGCTGCGGGTGGCCATCGTCGGCGACATCCTGCACAGCCGGGTGGCACGCTCCAATGTGTCCCTGCTGCGCACCTTCGGCGCCGAGGTCACCCTGGTCGCGCCGCCCACGCTGCTGCCGGTGGGCGTCGACACCTGGCCGGTGGACGTCAGCTACGACTTCGACGCGGTGCTGTCGCGCCTGGACGTGGTGATGATGCTGCGGGTCCAGGCCGAGCGCATGAACGCCTCGTTCTTCCCGTCGGCGCGGGAGTACACCCGCCGCTACGGGCTGGACGCCCACCGCATGTCCCGGCTGCCGGAATCGGCGCTGGTCATGCACCCCGGTCCGATGAACCGGGGCATGGAGATCGCCGCGTCGGTGGCCGACTCCGCCCGTTCGGTCATCGTGGACCAGGTCGCCAACGGCGTCTCGGTGCGGATGGCCGCGCTGTATCTGTTGCTGTCGGGACACAAGGGAGGAGCGGCGTGACCAGCTGGCTTATCAAGGGCGCCAACCTGTTGGGTAGGGAAACCGTCGATGTCCTCATCGACGACGGCACCGTCCGCGAGGTCGGCGCGATCGGCGCCAGGCCCGGCTCGCGCGTCGTCGACGCCGACGGCCAGGTCCTGCTGCCCGGCCTGGTCGACCTGCACACCCACCTGCGCGAACCCGGGCGCGAGGACGCCGAGACCGTCGCCTCGGGTTCCCGGGCGGCGGCCCTGGGCGGCTACACCGCCGTGTGCGCCATGGCCAACACCGACCCGGTCGCCGACACCGCCGGCGTCGTGGAGCAGGTGTACAGCCTGGGCCAGGCCGCCGGATACGTTGACGTGCAACCCATCGGAGCCGTCACCGTCGGCCTGGCGGGCCAGCGCCTCGCCGAGCTGGGCGCCATGGCCTCCTCGGCGGCGAAGGTGCGGGTCTTCTCCGACGACGGCCACTGCGTCTCCGACGCCCGGCTGATGCGCCGCGCCCTGGAGTACGTGAAGGCCTTCGACGGGGTCATCGCGCAGCACGCGCAGGAACCGTCGCTGACCGCCGGTGCCCAGCTGCACGAGGGCGCGGTGGCCGCGAAGCTCGGCCTCACCGGGTGGCCCGCCGTCGCCGAGGAGGCGATCATCGCCCGCGACGCGCTGCTGGCCGGGCACGTCGGCTCCCGCCTGCACGTCTGCCATGTCTCCACCGCCGGAAGCGTCGACATCCTGCGCTGGGCCAAGTCCTCGGGCTGGAACGTCACCGCCGAGGTGTGCCCGCATCACCTGCTGCTGACCGACGCGCTGGCCACCACCTACGATCCGGTGTACAAGGTGAACCCTCCACTGCGGACACAATCCGACGTGGACGCGCTGCGCGCGGGCCTGGCCGAGGGCGTCATCGACATCGTCGCCACCGACCACGCCCCGCACACCACCGAGGACAAGGAATGCGAGTGGGCCGCCGCGCCCCCGGGCATGCTCGGGCTGGAGACGGCGCTGGGCGTGGTCGGCGAGACCATGGTGGCCACCGGACTCATCGACTGGGACGGCGTGGCCGAGCGGATGAGCCGCCGCCCCGCCCGCATCGCCGGGCTGGACCGCCACGGCCACGACCCCGCGCCCGGCGTGACCGCCAACCTCACCCTCGTCGACCCCGGCGCCGCCTGGACGGTGGACCCCGCCGCCCTGTCGGGCCCGAGCCGCAACACGCCGTTTCGCGGGATCACCCTGTCGTCCAAGGTGACCACGACATTCTTCAATGGACAACCGACCGTGCTCGAGGGCGCGCTGACCGAGGGGAGCAAGCGGTGAGCCCGAAACGCGCACCCGCGATTCTGGTGCTGGAGGACGGACGCGTCTTCGAAGGCGAGGCGTTCGGCGCCGTGGGCGAGACCTTCGGCGAGGCGGTGTTCGCCACCGGCATGACCGGCTACCAGGAGACCCTCACCGACCCGTCCTACCACCGCCAGGTGGTCGTGCAGACCACCGCGCACATCGGCAACACCGGCGTCAACGCCGCCGACGAGGAGTCGCGGCGGATCTGGGTGGCGGGCTACGTCATCCACTCCGCCGCCCGCGTGGTCTCCAACTGGCGGGCCACCCGCGGCCTGGAGGACGAGCTGGCGGTCCAGGGCGTGGTCGGCATCTGCGAGGTCGACACCCGCGCGCTGACCCGCCACCTGCGCTCCGGCGGCGCGATGCGCTGCGGCATCTCGAGCCTCGACACCGATCCGAAGGCGCTGCTGGCGAAGGTGAAGGCGTCGCCGTCCATGGCCGGCGCCAACCTGCTGGACGAGGTGACCTGCGCCGAGCCGTACGTGGTGCCCGCCAACGGGCAGCGGCGCTTCACCGTGGCGGCCCTGGACTTCGGCATCAAGCGCAACACGCCGCGCCGGATGGCCGAGCGCGGCATCGAGACCCACGTGCTGCCCGCCTCGTCCACCTTCGACGACATCGCCGCCGTCAACGCCGACGCGGTGTTCCTGTCCAACGGCCCCGGCGACCCGGCGACCGCCGACCACCAGGTCGCGGTGCTGCGCGAGCTGCTCGCCCGCCGGATCCCGGTGTTCGGCATCTGCTTCGGCAACCAGATCCTGGGCCGCGCCCTGGGACTGTCCACATTCAAGTTGAAGTTCGGTCACCGGGGCATCAACCAGCCCGTGCGCGACGAGACCACCCGAAAGGTCGAGATCACCGCGCACAACCACGGCTTCGCGGTCGGCCTGCCGAGCCGCGAACATGAGCACAGCGCCGTGGGCCCGCCCGCGGGCGAGACGGCGGCGGGGGCGGAGTTCGACACCGAGTTCGGCCGGGCGCGCGTCAGCCACATCTGCCTCAACGACAACGTGGTCGAGGGACTGTCGTGTATGGACATACCCGCCTTTTCCGTCCAGTACCACCCGGAAGCCGCCGCGGGACCGCACGACGCGGACTACCTGTTCGACCGGCTCACTGAGATGATCGGGGACAACATCAGTGCCTAAACGCGACGACATCAATCACGTCCTGGTGATCGGGTCCGGCCCGATCGTCATCGGCCAGGCATGCGAATTCGACTATTCGGGAACCCAGGCCTGCCGCGTGCTGCGCTCCGAGGGCATCCGGGTCAGCCTGGTCAACTCCAATCCCGCCACCATCATGACCGACCCCGAGTTCGCCGACGCGACCTATGTGGAGCCCATCACGCCGCAGTTCGTCGAGCAGGTCATCGCCCGCGAACGCCCCGACGCGCTGCTGGCCACCCTGGGCGGCCAGACCGCGCTCAACACCGCCATGGCCCTGCACGCGGCCGGCACCCTCGACAAGTACGGCGTCGAACTCATCGGCGCCGACATCGACGCCATCCAGCGCGGCGAGGACCGCCAGCGCTTCAAGCGGGTGGTGGCCACCGCCGGGGGAGAGGTGCCTCGCAGCGCCGTGTGCCACTCCATGGACGAGGTGCGCGCCACCGTCGCCGAGCTCGGCCTGCCCGTGGTCGTGCGTCCCAGCTTCACGATGGGCGGCCTGGGATCCGGCATGGCGCACACCATGGACGACCTCGACCGCATCGCCGGCAGCGGCCTGTCCGAAAGCCCCACCTCCGAGGTCCTCATCGAGGAGAGCGTCCTGGGCTGGAAGGAGTTCGAGCTGGAGCTGATGCGCGACCGCAACGACAACGTCGTGGTGGTGTGCTCCATCGAGAACATCGACCCCATGGGTGTCCACACCGGAGACTCCGTCACCGTCGCCCCGTCCATGACGCTCACCGATGTGGAGTATCAGCGGATGCGCGACATGGGCATCGCGGTGCTGCGCGAGGTCGGCGTCGACACCGGCGGCTGCAACATCCAGTTCGCCATCAACCCCGCCGACGGCCGCATGGTCGTCATCGAGATGAACCCGCGGGTGTCGCGCTCCTCGGCGCTGGCCTCCAAGGCGACGGGTTTCCCGATCGCCAAGATCGCCGCCCGCCTGGCCATCGGCTACACGCTGGACGAGATCCCCAACGACATCACCCGCGCCACGCCGGCGGCCTTCGAGCCCGCGCTGGACTACGTGGTCGTCAAGGTGCCGCGCTTCGCCTTCGAGAAGTTCCCCGGGGCCGACGCCTCCCTGACCACCACCATGAAGTCGGTGGGCGAGGCCATGGCGCTGGGCCGCAGCTTCGGCGAGGCGCTGCAAAAGGCGATGCGCTCCGCCGAGACCTCGATGCCCGGGCTGTGGACCCGCCCCGACCCGGAGAACGTGTCGCTTCAGGCCAGCCTGGAGTCGCTGCGCACCCCGCACGACGGCTGGCTCTACACCGCCGAGCGCGCCCTGCGCCAGGGCGCCACGGTGGCCGACGTGGCCGCCGCGTCCGGCGCCGACCCGTGGTTCGTCGACCAGCTGGCGGGCCTGACCCAGATGCGCGACGACGTCGCCGGGGCCACCGTGCTGGATCGCGCGCTGCTGCGGCGCGCCAAGCGCGCGGGTCTGTCCGACCGGCAACTGGCGGCCCTGCGGCCCGAGTTCGCCGGTGAGGACGGGATTCGCCGCCTGCGGCACCGGCTCGGCCTGCACCCGGTGTACAAGACCGTCGACACCTGCGCCGCCGAGTTCGCCGCCGACACCCCCTACCACTATTCGTCCTATGAGGACGAGACGGAGGTGGCGCCGAGCGACCGCCCCAAGGTGATGATCCTGGGCTCCGGCCCCAACCGGATCGGCCAGGGCATCGAGTTCGACTACTCGTGCGTGCACGCCGTGGCGGCCCTGCGCGAGGTCGGCTTCGAGACCATCATGGTCAACTGCAACCCCGAGACGGTGTCCACCGACTACGACACCGCCGACCGGCTCTACTTCGAACCGTTGACACTGGAGGACGTGCTCGAGGTCTACCACGCCGAGCACGACAGCGGCACCGCCGCCGGCGGCCCCGGCGTGGTGGGCGTGGTCGTGCAGCTCGGCGGCCAGACCCCGCTGGGACTGGCCCGCGCCCTGACCGCCGCGGGGCTGCCCGTCGTGGGCACCCCCGCCGACAGCATCCACCTGGCCGAGGACCGCGGCGCCTTCTCCAAGATCCTGTCCAAGGCCAACCTCCCCGCTCCCAAACACGGCACCGCCTCCACCTACGCCGAGGCCAAGGCGATCGCCGCCGAGATCGGCTACCCCATCCTGGTGCGACCGTCCTATGTGCTGGGCGGCCGGGGCATGGAGATCGTCTACGACGACTCCCGGCTCCAGTCGTACATCACCCGCGCCACCGACATCAGCCCCGAACACCCGGTGCTGGTGGACCGGTTCCTCGACGACGCCATCGAAATCGACGTCGACGCCCTGTGCGACGGCACCGAGGTGTACCTCGGCGGCATCATGGAGCACATCGAGGAGGCCGGAATACACAGCGGCGACTCCTCCTGTGCCCTGCCGCCCATCACCCTGGGCTCGGGCACCATCGCCACCATCCGCGGCCACACCGAGGCGCTGGCCCACGGCATCGGGGTGCGCGGCCTGCTCAACGTCCAGTACGCGCTTAAGGACGACGTGCTGTACGTGCTGGAGGCCAACCCGCGCGCCAGCCGCACCGTGCCGTTCGTGTCCAAGGCCACCGGCGTCTCGCTGGCCCGGGCCGCCACCCGCGTCATGATGGGCGCCTCGATCGCCACCCTGCGCGCCGAGGGGCTGCTGCGCCCGCACGGCGACGGCGGCGATCTTCCGTCCGACGCCCCCATCGCCGTCAAGGAGGCGGTGCTGCCGTTCAAGCGGTTCCGCACCGTCGAGGGGCGCGGCATCGACGCCCTGCTGGGCCCGGAGATGAAATCGACCGGCGAGGTGATGGGCATCGACGCGGCCTTCGGGCACGCCTTCGCCAAGGCCCAGATGGCCACCTACGGCGCCGTTCCCGACGGCGGCAAGGTGTTCGTGTCCGTGGCCGACCGCGACAAGCGCGCCGTGGTGTTCCCCGTGAAGCGCCTGGCCGACCTGGGATTCACCGTCTACGCCACCTCCGGAACCGGCGACGTGCTGCGGCGCCACGGCATCGAATACACCCCGGTGCGCCGCCACAGCGACGAACACCCCGACCCCGCGCTGCGCGACGCCGTCGAGCTGATCGGGTCCGGCGAACTGTCCCTGGTGATCAACACTCCGGCCGGGTCAGCGGGGGTGCGCACCGACGGTTACGAGATCCGCAGCGCGGCGGTCGTCGTTGACACCCCGTGCATCACTACCATCCAGGGGGCCGCGGCGGCGGTTATGGGCATCGAGGCGATGATGCGAGGGGACGTGACCGTTCGTCCGCTACAGGAGCTGCACGCCGCGATGGATGCCGCGTCCCCCACGCGGCACCGCGACTGAAGGAATTGAGGATGTTTTACCGACGCATGGTCCGCCCCTGGCTGTTCCGGATGGGCCGCGGCGACCCCGAAGTCGCACACGAACGCACCGTGGGCATGTTGGCCGACGCCAAGCCGTGGATGCTGTCGTCGATGTCGAAGCTGTACTCGGTGTCCGACCCCCGGCGGGTCTTCGGCATCGAGTTCCCCAACGCCGTGGGACTGGCCGCGGGCATGGACAAGGACGGCGCCGCCACCGCGGCCTGGCCCAGTCTCGGTTTCGGCTTCGTCGAACTGGGCACCGTCACCTGGCGCGCCCAGCCCGGCAACCCGCGCCCCCGCCTGTACCGGCTGCCGGAATCCAAGGCGCTGATCAACCGGATGGGCTTCAACAACAACGGCGCCCAGGCCCTGGCCGCCGAGCTCGGGCGCGGACCCAAACCCGAGGTCCCGATCGGCATCAGTCTCGGCAAGTCCAAGGCCACGCCCCTGGAGCACGCCGTCGACGACTACCTGGCGTCCTTCACCGCCCTGTACCGCTACGGCGACTATTTCGCCGTTAACGTCTCCTCACCGAACACCCCTGGCCTGCGTACCCTGCAGGACGCCGAGGCGCTGACGACCATCCTGCGGGCCCTGGTGGCCGAGGCGTCGCACCTGTCGGGAGGCCGCGCGGGCAAGCCGATCCTGGTGAAGATCGCCCCGGACCTCACCGAGCCGGCCATCGCCCAGGCCCTGGAGGTGTGTTACTCGTGTGGCGCGGCCGGGGTCATCGCCGCCAACACCACCCTGGCGCGGGACGGCGTGGCGCCCAGCGAGAACGCCAAGGCCGCGCAGTCCGGTGGCCTGTCGGGCAAGCCGTTGCTGCGCATCACCGAGGCGATCGTCAAGTTCGTGCACCGCGAGACCGGCGGCAAGCTGCCGATCATCGGCGTGGGCGGCATCGGCTCTCCCGGCGACGCGCTGCGGCTGATGGACGCCGGGTCCAGCCTGGTGCAGGTGTTCACCGGGCTGGTCTACAACGGACCGAGCCTGGTGCGGCGCTCGGCCCGGGCGATCCGCAAGGCCGAGGCCGGCCCGCCACCGCCGCCGACCCGGCCGCGCTCGGCACCGCGACCGCACCCCCAGCCCCAGCCTCAGCCCCAACCGCGCGACGACTACCGCTCCACACAGGACTCCTACGAGCGGGACGATTTCCGTCAACCCCCCGATGCCTACGGCCGCGACGACTACCGCCAACAGCAGGGCGGATACCCCGGCGACGACTATCGCCAGCCGCCCGACGACTACCGCCGGGGCGGATACCCCCCCGACCCCCACCCCGACGACGGCTACCCGCAAGGCGGCCACCCCCAAGGAGGAACCCGCCATGGGTATTGACGCACCCTTCGGTGCCCGAGCCGCCAAGGCGCTGGCCAAACGCGGCCCGCTGTGCGTCGGCATCGACCCGCACTCCCAGCTGTTGCGCGCCTGGGGGCTGGACGACACCGTCGCCGGCGCCGAACGCTTCGCCATGACCATGGTGGAGGCGCTGGCCGGCCAGGTGGCGTTCATCAAGCCGCAGTCGGCGTTCTTCGAGCGCTTCGGCTCGGCGGGCATCGCGCTGCTGGAACGCGTCATCGCCGCGGCCCGCCACGGCGGGTCCCTGGTGATCGTGGACGCCAAGCGCGGCGACATCGGCTCCACCGCGTACGCCTACGCGCAGGCGTACCTGGACCCGTCGTCGCCGCTGGCCGGCGACGCGGTCACCGCCAGCCCCTTCCTCGGCGTGGGTTCGCTGCGCCCGATGTTCGACATGGCCGCCGCCCATCACCGCGGCGTGTTCGTGCTGGCGTTGACGTCCAACCCCGAGGGCGTGCAGGTGCAGCGGGCCCGCCGCAAGGACGGCCGCACCGTCGCGCAGTCGATCATCGACGAGATCGGCGACGCCAACGCCGACACCGAACCCATGGGTTCTTTGGGCGTCGTGGTGGGCGCGACCGTGGGCGCCGCCCGCGGTGAGCAGGACTCGCGCGGGTACGGAGTCACCCACTCTGCCGTCCAAACGGGTGAGACGGCTCACGATCTTTCGGCCCTCAACGGCCCCATCCTGGTGCCGGGCATGGGCACGCAGGGTGGCAAACCCGAGGATCTGCGGCGCGTTTTGGGCACCGCCGCCAGCCAGGCGATCCCCTCGTATTCGCGTGAAATCGCACGTCACGGGCCATCCGCGCCCGGTTTGAGGCAGGCCGCATCCCAGGCTGGAGACCAATGTAGACAGCAACTCGGCCGGTGAACTGAGGCAACGCCTGAGACAAGAGGGGACCACCCCGCGTGGTGGCGTATTTGGACGTGTGGTTACGTTGCCCGCGCTGGGTTAAAAAACCAGCGTGTGTCGAGGGACCGGCCAGTTCGGGCCCGAGGCGCAGTCCTAAATCAACCAAGACAATCACCCTAGGAGACCCCGTGCCGCTCCCGTCTCTTACGCCAGAGCAGCGCGCCGCCGCCCTTGAGAAGGCCGCCGCCGCACGCAAGGCCCGCGCTGAGCTGAAAGAGAAGCTCAAGACCGGTGAGCTGTCGCTGGGCGACGTGCTTGCCGCCGCGTCCAAGGACGACATCGCCGGAAAGATGAAGGTGTCGGCCGTGCTGAAGGCCCTTCCGGGAATCGGTGACAAGCGCACCGTCCAGATCATGGAGAAGCTGAAGATCGCCGACAGCCGCCGTCTGCGTGGCCTCGGTGAGCATCAGCGTCAGGCGCTTCTTGCCGAGTTCGCTGGCGGCGACGCTTAGGCGTCCGGTAGAAAAAACACGTGAGCTTTGACGACCACCGCCCACCGGCGGCACGCCTGACGGTGCTATCTGGCCCTTCGGGTGTCGGCAAAGGGAGCGTGAAGGCGCTCATCCGAGAGCGATACCCCTGGGTATGGTTCTCGGTGAGCGCCACCACACGCGCACCTCGACCGGACGAAATACCCGGATTCCACTACCACTACTACGAGCGCAGCCATTTCGAGAAGCTCGCCGCCGACGGCCAGTTCCTCGAATGGGCGCAATACGCCAACAATCTGTATGGCACTCCACGGGGACCCATCGAGGAACGACTGGCGGCCGGGCTTCCCGCCGTCACCGAAGCCGACCTCCAGGGCGCCCGCCAAATCCGCAAGGCCATGCCCGAGGCCCGGCTGGTGTTCCTGGGGCCGCCGTCGTGGGACGAGCTGGTGCGCCGGCTCACCGGACGCGGCACCGAGGACTCCGAGACGATCAAGCGCCGCCTGGCGCTGGCGCGCGAGGAACTGGCCGCGGAATCGGAGTTCGACTACACAGTGGTCAACTATTCCGTCGAGCAGGCCACCGAGGAGCTGGTAGGCTTGCTCGGTTCGCCGGTTGAGCCGCCCGCGGCGTGCCCGGCGACACGTCCTTAGAACAATCACCGAGAAACCGAAAGTGCTGGAAGCGCGTGTCTGGAACTGTCGCCGATCCCACCGGAATCACCAAGCCGCCGATCGATGACCTGCTGGAGAAATCCAAGTCCAAGTACCAGCTGGTGATCTACGGAGCCAAGCGGGCCCGTCAGATCAACGCCTACTACAGCCAGCTCGGGGAGGGCCTGCTCGAGTACGTCGGGCCGCTGGTGGAAACCACCCCGCAGGAGAAGGCGCTGTCGATCGCGCTGCGTGAGATCGACCAGGATCTGCTGGTCACCGAGCCGCTGCCGGACGTCCCGGCCGCGCCGGAGGGCAACGGCATTCCCGCGGTCGAGACCGACATCATCTGATAGCGATGGCTGCCAACGGCGATGCCCCACCCGAGGTGATTCTCGGGGTATCGGGTGGCATCGCCGCCTACAAGGCGTGCGAGCTGTTGCGCCTGTTCACCGAGTCGGGGCATGCCGTCACCGTGGTGCCCACGCCCGCGGCGTTGACGTTCGTGGGCGCGGCCACCTGGGAGGCCCTGTCGGGCCGCGAGGTCGCCACCGGCGTCTTCGCCAACGTCGCCGAGGTGCCGCACGTGCGGCTGGGCCGCGCCGCGCGGCTGGTCGTGGTGGCCCCGGCGACGGCGGACCTGTTGGCCCGCGCCGCCTCGGGCCGCGCCGACGACCTGTTGACCGCGACGCTGCTGACGGCGCGATGTCCCACCCTGTTCATTCCCGCGATGCACACCGAGATGTGGGAACACCCCGCCACGCTGGACAACGTGGCGGCGCTGCGGCGGCGCGGCGCGATCGTCGCCGAACCCGCCAGCGGGCGCCTCACCGGCACCGACACCGGCAGGGGCCGGCTTCCCGAACCGTCCGAAATCTTCGCCACCGCCACCCGGATGCTGGCCCGCGGAAACGCCAAGCCCGACCTGGCGGGGCGCCGGGTCGTGGTGACCGCCGGCGGCACCCGCGAACCTCTGGACCCGGTGCGCTACATCGGAAACCGCTCCAGCGGCAAGCAGGGCTACGCCATCGCCCGGGCCGCGGTGGCCCGCGGCGCCCGCGTCACGCTGATCGCCGCCAACGTGTCCCTGGACCCGGTGGCCGGATCCGACCTGGTGACCGTGGAGACCACGGAGCAGCTGCGCGAGGCCGCTCGAACCGCCGCGCGCGACGCCGACGCGGTGGTGATGGCCGCCGCGCCCGCCGACTTCCGGCCCGCGAGCTATTCGCCGGTCAAGATCAAGAAGACGTCCACCGACGGCGATCTCACGCTGCGGCTCACCCCCAACGGCGACATCGCCGCCGAGCTCGGTGCCTCCAAACCGTCGGGGCAGAAGCTCGTGGTGTTCGCCGCCGAGACCCACGACGCCACGGACCACGCCCGCGCCAAACTGACCGCCAAGAACGCCGACCTGGCCGTGCTCAACGAGGTCGGCGGCGGCAAGGCGTTCGGCACCGACGACAACACCGTGACCCTCCTGCGCCCCGACGGATCCACCACCCGGCAACCTCCGGCCACAAAGGATGATGTGGCGGACGTTATCTGGGACGAGGTGGTACGGCTGTGGTAGATCCAAGTGCCTGAATAGCCACGGTTAGACTCGGGGCGTCCGCATTACCCACCAGTCTAGGAGCATCGTGGCAGGCCGCCTTTTCACCTCGGAATCCGTCACCGAGGGACACCCCGACAAGATCGCCGACCAGATCAGCGACGGCATCCTCGACGCCCTGCTCACCGAGGACCCCACGAGCCGGGTGGCCGTGGAGACCCTCATCACCACCGGCCAGGTCCACGTCGCCGGTGAGGTCACGACCAGCGGATACGTTGACATTCCCACGATCGTGCGCGAGACCATCCTCAACATCGGCTACGACTCGTCCAAGAAGGGCTTCGACGGGGCGTCCTGCGGCGTGAGCATCTCGATCGGCTCCCAGTCGCCGGACATCGCCCAGGGCGTGGACAAGGCGCTGGAGTCGCGCGAGGACTCCCGCGACCACGACGAACTCGACCTGCAGGGCGCCGGCGACCAGGGCATGATGTTCGGCTTCGCGTGCAGCGAGACCCCCGAGCTGATGCCGCTGCCGATCGCGCTGTCCCACCGGCTGTCCCACCGCCTGTCGCTCGTGCGCAAGGACGGCACCGTCCCGTACCTGCGCCCCGACGGCAAGACCCAGGTGACCATCGAGTACGACGGCCTGAAGCCGGTGAAGCTGCGCACCGTCGTGGTGTCCAGCCAGCACGCCGCCGACATCTCGCTGGACTCGATGATGGCCCCCGACGTCGCCGAGCACGTGGTCGCCCCCGAGCTGGCCGCCCTCGACATCGACACCAGCGACTACCAGCTGCTGGTGAACCCGACCGGGCGCTTCGAGGTGGGCGGCCCGATGGGCGACGCGGGGCTCACCGGCCGCAAGATCATCGTCGACACCTACGGCGGCTACGCCCGCCACGGCGGCGGCGCCTTCTCCGGCAAGGACCCGTCCAAGGTGGACCGTTCGGCGGCGTACGCGATGCGGTGGGTCGCCAAGAACGTGGTCGCCGCGGGCCTGGCCGAGCGCTGCGAGACCCAGGTCGCCTACGCCATCGGCAAGGCGCACCCGGTGAGCGTCCGCGTGGAGACCTTCGGGACCGAAAACGCGCCCGTCGACAAGATCGAGGAGGCCATCTCCAAGGTCTTCGATCTGCGCCCGGCCGCGATCATCCGCGACCTGAATCTGCTGCGGCCCATCTACCGCCAGACCGCCGCCTACGGTCACTTCGGACGCGAACTGCCCGAGCTGACCTGGGAGACCGCCAACAAGGTGGAAGCCCTCAAGGCGGCGATCTAGCGCTTCGGTGCCCTGAACGACCGATGCACCCGCCGGCGGCGTTGCCCTCGTCGCACGTGTCCTCACACGAGCTCCTCGGGCGCCGTGCCGGCGAACACATCCGCCTGTTCAAGGCACGGGTGCGGGGCGCGCCATACTTGGCGGCGTGTTCGGTATCGGAGACTTCGCGCGGCTGGGCCGGGTGTCGGTGCGCATGTTGCGGCACTACGACGCGCTCGGCCTGCTGCCGCCGTCCCGTGTGGATGAATCGACCGGGTATCGGTACTACTCGGCCGAGCGCCTGGCCCGGCTCAACCGGCTCGTGGCGCTGAAGGACCTCGGGTTCTCGCTGCGCGAGGTCGAGCAGCTGCTGGACGAGTCGGTGCCTCCGGCACGGCTGGAGGAGTTGCTGCGGCAGCGGCGCGCCGACCTCGAGGCCACCATCGCCGCCGACCGGTCGCGGCTGGCGGAGGTGGGGCGACGGCTGCGGGCGATCGCCGCCGAGGGCGCCGCGCCGCGACGCGACGTCGTGGTGCGGGACCTGCCGCCGGTTCGCCTGGCGGAG
>NZ_DASQPW010000182.1:0-3197 GCF_035643755.1 Stackebrandtia sp.
CCCGAGGCCGACGGCGCGAGGATCCGTGCCCGCCACGGCATCGGGCCGGTGCCCGTCGTGGTGTGCGTGTCGCGGCTGGTGCCGCGCAAGGGACAGGACGTCCTGATCGAGGCGCTGCCCGCCGTGCGCCGCGCCGCGCCCGGAACCGTCCTGCTGTTGGTGGGCGGCGGTCCGTACGCCAAGGCCCTGCGCCGCAAGGCATCGGCGCTCGGCGTCGGCGGCGCCGTCGTCCTCGCCGGGCCCGTGCCCGACGCCGACCTGCCCGCCCACTTCGCGGCCGGGGACGTGTTCGCCATGCCGTGCCGCACCCGCCGCGGCGGCCTGGACGTCGAGGGCCTCGGCGTGGTCTACCTGGAGGCCGCGGCCACCGGGCTGCCCGTCATCGCGGGCGACTCCGGCGGGGCCACAGACACGGTGCGCCACGGCGAAACCGGGTATGTCGTGAATGGACGCGACACCGCGGCCGTCGCCCGGCGACTGTCCGAACTGCTCACCGACCCGCCGCTGGTGCGCAAGATGGGCGCGGCGGGCCGCCAATGGATGCGCGCCGCGTGGACCTGGCCCGACCGCGCCGACCGGCTCCGGAGGCTGCTCGCCTAGAACTTCGGGGAGTCGGGCGCCTCGAGAAGACCGAGCTTCAGGGCCGTCATCAGGGCCTGGGCGCGGTTGCCGGCGCCCAGCTTCTCGTAGAGCTTCGAGATGTGGGTCTTGGCCGTGGACTCCGAGACGTACAGCTGCTTGGCGATCCCGGCGACGCTCATGCCGTCGGCCAGCAGCTTCAACACCTGCGACTCGCGCGGCGACAGCTGCGGCCCGGTGGGGGTGAGGCGGCGCTTCATGGCCTCGGCCAGGTCGGCGGCCGTGAAGGCGTTGGGAGTGGTGGCGGCGTGGCGGGCGGCCGACACCACGTCGTCGGAGGGAGCGCTCTTGGGAACGAAGGCGCTGGCCCCTGCCTCGAGGGCGCCGAACAACTGGTCGTCCCCGGCGTACATGGTCAGCACCACGATGCCCATGTTCGGGTGCGCCTTGCGCAGCTTGCGCGTGGCCTCCAGCCCCGAACCGTCCGGCAGACGCAGATCCATGATGACGACGTTTGGCTGCAGCGCGGCGGCCTTGCGTAGGCCGTCACCGGCCGAACCCGCCTCGGCCACCACCTCGAACTGCGGGTCGCGACTGAACGCGTGACGCAGTCCCTTGCGAATCAGGTCGTGGTCGTCCACGATCAGTACGGTGGTGGCTTCGTTGCCAGGTGTGGGGCTATTCATTGTGTGCTACTCCCTTAACAGCTTCGTCCGACACGGTACCTGGCCGTTCGGACTGTGCTAGCAGCACGGCGACGGTTGTGCCATGCGGTTGCCGGGGTCGGATCTCCAGTGAGCCGCGAATTCTCTCGGCGCGTTCGGACATAATGGTCAAACCGTAGCGGCCATCCGCGCCATCGCCCAACAGGCCGCGACCGTCGTCGGCGACCTCGATGCGGGCGTACGGCGGGTCGACCTCACAGGTGACCCACAGATTCTCGGCGCGGGCGTGCTTACGGGCGTTGGTGATCGCCTCCTGGGCGATGCGCAGCAGTTCCGCCTCGGTGGACGCCGGCAGCCGCGCGCCGCCCTCGTCCAGGGACAGGTGGACGCGCAGCCCCGCGGAGGCGCCCACGGTGCGGGCGTAGTCGGCGATCGCGGTGGTGAGGCCGCCGTGGCGGTCGACCTCGCTGCGCAGCTCGAACAGCGACAGCCGCAGCTCGGTGATGAGCCGGGTCACCTCATCGCGCAGGTCGTGGAGCTGCTGGGACGATTCGATGGCGTTGGTGGGCAGCTGGGCCATCGCGTGGTCGATGCCGTAGCCCAGCATCGCCAGCTCCTGGGCGATGCCGTCGTGGATCTCGCGGGCCAGCCGCTGCCGTTCCTCCATAGTGGCCAAAGAGCGGACGTCGTCGAACAGCAGCGCCGTCTCCAAACGCAGCGCCGCGCCGTCGGTGGCCGACACCACGTTGTCGACCGACTCGGAGGTGTAGCAGTCGGGCTCGTCGCACTCCATGAGCACCAGCCCGACCGTGCGCCGCCCCGCCACCAGCGGCACCACCAGCGCCGACACCGGCCCGCTGCCGCTGCGCGTCAGGGGCGTGTTGGCCAGGTGGGGCTGCTGCCCGGCCCACGAGTCGGCCATCGTGGCGTTGTTGGACAGCTCGGTCTCCCAGTCGACGCGCTCGGCCGCCGACTGCCCCAGCACCACCAGGCGGTTGCCGCCGCTGGCCACCAGCAACGCCACCCGATCGGCCCGGGTCTCCTGACGCAGCCGCTCCACCAGATCGGTGGCGATCCCGCCCGGGTCGAGGGTCCCGCCCGGCAGCTGCCGCGCCACGGCCCGCAGCTGCGTGAGCAGTGCGGTGGCCTCGGCATAGGGCCGCGAACCCGAGGGCATCTCGGCGTGCAACAGGTGCCGCAGCCAATGCCCGACGGTCGCGGCCAACAGGCCCAGACCGATCGCGCTGGACACCTCGCGGGCGTAGTCGCCGCCGCCGATGGCCGGCGACGCGAAGGCCGCCGAGGTCACCAGCGCCACCGAGATCAGGCACAAGACGCCCGCCTCGACCAGGCCGGGATACCGGGTCAGGAAGCTGTCGGAACGGGCCGTGGCGACCCGATCGTCGCGCAGACCGCCGAACATGGCCGCGCCCCCGAAGGGCGCGATCAGGTAGATCAGCAGCCAGAAGTGCGGGTCGCCGGGCGTGACGTCCCCGGCCACGACGACGGCCACCTCGATCAGCCGTCCCAGCCGCCCGAAGATCGGGTCGGCCGGGGCCAGGGTGCCCGGCACCGAGGCCACCGCGATCAGCACGATCCAGATCAGGGTGTCGGTGGAGGTATGGGTGGTCAGGCCGCCGATCGCGACGATCGCGAACACCGCGGCCCGCAACCCCAAGGCGGGCAGCAACCATCGCTGCCGACGCCACACCCTGTCGATCAAACCCGGCCTGCCTGTTAAGTCGTGTAAATCGCCTCGAAGTCCTCGGCGTACTTCGTCAAGACTACGTTGCGCTTCACGCTCTGTTTGGGAGTGACCTCGCCGGACTCCTCGGTCAGCGCCGCGGACAGGACGCGGTACTTCTTGATGGCCTCCGCGTGAGACACCGTCGCGTTGGCCTCGGCGATGGCGGCGTCGATGTCGGCGCGCAGCTCGGCGTCCTCGGCGAGGTC
>NZ_DASQPW010000183.1:0-10961 GCF_035643755.1 Stackebrandtia sp.
CCGGCCAGCAGGTCGCGCACGATCAACAGGTTCCAGCGGTCGCCCACGACATCCAGGGCCCGCGCCAGGCCGCAAAACTGCCCGTAGGAACGACCACCAGGGCGCTTGACATTCTCCATCGCAGTTGATTATATCAACTTCCCTCGTTGATCAAGGAGACGCCTCATGGACATCAACTACCCGGCCGCGGGCCTCGCATTCGTGGTCGGCACGGCCATAGCGATGGCGTGGTACGGCAAGATCTTTCTGGCCGCCTGGCAGACGCTGACGGGCATACCCCCCGAAGACTCCAAAAAGGCCAGCAAACGCAACATGGCCCAACTCCTCATCGCCAACGCCATCACCGCCCTCGGACTGGCCGCCGCCATCCCGACCGCAGCCGCGGCCCTCAACAACGACTCCGTATGGCTGGCGCTACTCGTCGGCGGCACCGCATGGCTGGCGTTTTCGGCGACCACACTGTTGCAACACAACGCCTTCGAACTGAAACCACCGAAACTCACCGCCATCAACGGCGCCTACCAACTGGCGCTGTTCCTCGGCATGGCCCTGGTGATCGGACTGCTGTAGGTCAGTCGGACCGCTTACGGAACACACCGGGGGACACACCGAACTCCCGCTTGAAGGTCTTGGCGAACGCGAATTCGGACGAGTAGCCGCAGCGCCGGGCCACCGACGCCAGCGGGGCGCCGCCCTCCTTGAGGTAGCGGGCGGCCAGCGTCATCCGCCACCACGTCAGATACGCCACGGGCGGGCGCCCGACAAGCGCGGCGAACCGTTCGGCCAACGACGTGCGCGACAGGCCCGCCCGTTCACCAAGCGAGCGCACCGTCCACGGCGCGGCGGGCTCGGCGTGCATCGCGCGCAAGGCCGCACTGACGGCGGGATCGGCCAGGGCGGCGGGCCAACCGGTGGCCCCTTGCGCGCGACGCTCGGCAAACCACGACCGCAGCATGTACAAAAGCAGCAAATCGAGCAACGCCGACACGCTGGCACTCGACCCCGGCCCGGGTTCGGCGAGCTCGGCACCCAGCAGATCGACCGCCGTGCGCAGGCGCGCGTGGCGGCCGACGTGCGCGGGCAGGTGAATGATGTCGGGAAGATCGCCGAGCAGGGGATGCGCACGGCAACGGTCCAGGACATAGGCGCCGCACAACAGCTCGGTGATGGCACTGCCCCCATCGTCGGTAAGCGCGTGACCGGGCTCGCGCGGCAGGAACACGATGTCACCGGTGGACAGCCGCAACGGCTCGCCGCCCTCCGGCATCAAACGACAGGACCCGGCCAGCACCACGTGAAAGCCCGCGCCATCCATCGGGGCGAAACGGGTGCTCCAGGGCGCGGTAAAAAAGGTGCGGCGCGAGTGCGGACGCCCCACCCGCATCGTCGTCACCGCGTCGCTGAGCACATCCACCACAGCAGCCTAACCCCACATCCGCCACACCGGACGATCGAACATGAACCACGGACTCCACGGCATGGACCGTCCAGCCCCACCGCCATAACGTTGGTCTCCCCACCGACAAGGAGACAAACAATGAAGATCGCCATCAACGGCGCCACCGGATTCACCGGCCGCCTCGCCGTCGCCGAACTCGCACGCCGCGGCATCGACGCAGTCCTGGTGGGCCGCGACCCGGCGCGCCTGCGCGCGGCCGCCACCGGCACGGGATTCGCCACACGCCTCGCCGACATCGGCGACCACCAGGCCCTGCGCGACGCGTTCACCGGGGCCGACGCGGTCATCAACACCGCGGGCCCGTTCACCCGCCTAGGACCCCCGGTCATCCGCGCCGCCATCGCCGCCGGCGCCCACTACGTGGACACCACCGGCGAACAGCACTACATACAGGACGTGTTCGCGACCTTCGCCGACACCGACGTGACCATCGTTCCGGCCATGGCCGACGACGGAGGACCCAGCGACTTCATCAGCCACCTCGCCGGCTCCACAGCAGGGCCCAAAGCCTCCATGACGGTCGCGCTGTGGTACCGCGGCGGCGGCTTCTCCCGCGGCACACTGCGCTCACTCGACCCGACGGCACTGTTCGACGGGGCCCTGCGTTACGAACACGGACAGTGGGCGACCTACGGCGACGCCAGCCGCGCCGTACTGACCTTCCCCGGCTCCAACACGCCAACAACGGTCGGCAAGGCCGCGCTGCCACCGGTGGCCACCGTGCCCCGCCACACCGACGTCACCCGCATGGAGGGCCTGCTCGGCGGATCCTTCGACGCCCTCAAAAACGGCATCGACCCGGCCACCATCGACGCGCTGCCCGAAGGCCCCGACCAGGCGCAGCGCGCGGCATCGACCTGGACGATCGCGGTGGAGGCGACGAACGACGGCGGCGCCGTACGCGGGACCGTCCAGGGACGCGACGGCTACGCGACCACCGCGGTCATCGCGGTGGAGGCGGCCCGCCGCCTCGCCGCCGACGGCGCGAAGCCCGGAGTGCTGGCACCATCGCAGGCGTTCGACCCCGAATCGTTCCTGGGATTCCTGACCGAACACGGGGCACGGTGGGCCGTGGAAACGTGATGGAACACCGCGCTGTCACACCACCGATTTACCGTGGCCCCATGACCCTCGACCAACGGTTCGCCCACCACCTGGCCCCCATCATCATCGCCGGGCGCACCATCAAGCGCTACCACCTGTGCGCCGACCCCACCCCGATGCCGCCGGGCATCGCCGAAGCCGCCTACCGCTACGTCCCCCACCTGGTGCCCGCCTTCACACCCGGCGAACCCCACGCCACCGTCACCGTCCTCCACCAAACCAGCCCCACCCAGGCACACCTCAACGCCTACAGCTGGCGCGGCCACGGCCTCGTCCACTGCCGCACCGCCACCGGAGACGCAGGCGGCTTCGCCCGCACCAGCGGCCCCGTCACCGGCTGCGTGTGGGAACTGCCCGTCGTCATGCACGAACGCGCCGCCTTCCACCGCCACATGCTGTCGGGCCCCGGCGACATCGACGCCTACCTCGCCGACGCCCTCACCCGCGCCACCGCCGACGTCTAACCCTTCGCCAACGCCCGGGCGATCACCAGACGCTGAATCTGATTCGTACCCTCCACGATCTGCAACACCTTCGCCTCCCGAAACCACCGCTCCACCGGGAAATCCGACACATACCCGTACCCGCCCAACACCTGCACCGCGTCCGTGGCCACCCGCATCGCCACATCCGAGGCCACCAACTTCGCCCGCGCCGCCATCACACCCGCACCCTGCGCGCCCGCATCCCGCAACCGCGCCGCGTGCACCACCAAAGCCCGAGCCGCCTCCACCTGAGCCGAAGCATCAGCCAACAAAAAACCCACCCCCTGAAAATCGATGACCGCCGCACCGAACTGGCGACGCCGACGCGCATACTCCACCGCGAAATCCAACGCCGAACGCGCCAAACCCACCGCACACGCCGCGATCCCCAACCGGCCCGCATCCAACGCCGACATCGCGATCGAAAAACCCGCACCCTCCCCACCAATCAGACGCCCCGCACCCACCCGCGCGCCATCGAACACCACCTGACCCGTCGGCGACGCCGACAAACCCATCTTCGACTCACCCCTGGCCGCCGCGATCCCCTCGCCCGCCTCGGCCAAGAAACACGAAATCCCCGCCGCACCCGCACCACCGGTCCGCGCGAACACCGTATAGAAATCCGCCACCCCCGCGTGCGTGATGAACGCCTTCGTCCCCTCCACGACGAAACCATCACCATCCCGCCGCGCCCGCGTCGTCAACGCCGCCGCATCCGAACCCCCACCCGGCTCCGTCAAACAATAGGCACCCAACCGATCCCCGGCGACCAGACCCGGCAGAAACTCGCCGCGCTGCTCATCGGTGCCGAAGTTCGCCACCGCGTGACACGCCAGGGTGTGAACGCTGACGGCCTCGGCCACCGTCAGCCACCGGTACGCCAGCTCCTCCAACACCTGCACGTACACCTCGTACGGCTGGCCGCCGCCGCCCAGCTCCACCGGATACGGCAGCCCCAACAGGCCCACCGAACCCAAGGTGCGCAACACATCGCGCGGAAACTCGCCCCGGGCCTCGAAGTCGTCGGCGCGCGGAGCCAGCTCGGCGTCCGCCACCCGCCGGGCAAGATCCACAATGGCGTAAGCCTCGTCGGACGGGAGAAAACGATCAACCAACATCGCCACGACAATCCCTACACGCAGACCAGACCGGTATCACCGGTATTGAGACGCCGCACCCCATCGGCCGTACACACCACAATGTCCTCGATACGCGCCCCATGCCGACCCGGAACATACACACCCGGCTCGATCGAAAACGCCATCCCCGGCTCCAACACCGTGCCATTACCGGCCACAATGTACGGTTCCTCGTGGCCATCCAAACCGATCCCGTGGCCCGTACGGTGAATGAAATTGTCCCCAAAACCCGCATCCGTCAACACATCCCGCGCCGCCGCGTCCACCGACTGTGCACTCACCCCCGGGCGCACCGCCGCCACCGCGGCCGCCTGCGCCTCCCGCAACACTCCATAGTAGGCAACAAAATCGGCCGGCGGCTCACCCACGCAATACGTCCGCGTGCAATCCGACCCATAACCCGAATCCACCACGCCACCGATATCCACCACCACCACATCCCCCTCACCCAACACCCGATCCGTCACCGCCGCATGCGGAGAAGCCCCATTCGGCCCCGACGCCACGATCACGAACTCCACACCCGCATGCCCCTCCTCCACAATCGCCGCCGCCACATCGGCCGCCACCTCCGCCTCCGAACGACCCCGACGCAACCACCCCGGCACCCGCGCATGCACCCGATCAATCGCCGCACCCGCCCGCGCCAACTCCCCCACCTCGAAATCCGACTTCACCATCCGCATCGGCGAAACCACCACCGACGCCAAAGCCAACTCCACCCCCGGCACCATCCGCCCAAACTCAAACCACTGCGCCGCCCCCAAACGATCCGACGCCGCCAACACCCCAGGCACCCCGCCCAACTCCCGCGACAAACGCCCCACCGCCAAGGCATACGCATCCTCCCCATCCGCGAAATCCACCATGGGCACCACCCCGTCCACACCAGCCGCCCGCGCCGCAGCCGCCTCCAAACGCGGCACCACCACAAACGCCTCACCCCGCGCCGGCACCACCAACGCCGTCAACCGCTCCAACGACAACGCCGCATACCCCGTCAAATACCGCAACTCCGCACCCGGAGTCACCACCAACGCATCAAACCCCGCCGCCGCACAACCCGCCTGCGCCGCCGCGATCCGACCCCGCGCTTCTTCCTGAGCCACAGTCATCACGACAGCGAGCTTAACGCTTATTCAGGCGCCCGATATGGCAGGCTGACCACATGCTGATGCTCGTCGACGCCCCCGGACTGTGGTATCGCGCCTACTACGGCCTACCCTCCTCACTCAAGGCCCCCGACGGCACCCAAACCAACGCCATCCGCGGCTTCATCGACGCACTCGCCACCCTCATCCGCGACCACCACCCCACCCAACTCGCCTGCGCCATCGACAACGACTGGCGCCCCCACTGGCGCGTCGCCGCCCTGCCCACCTACAAAACCCACCGCCTCGCCGCCGACGGCACCAGCGAAGAAGAACCCGAAGCCCTCCCCCACCAAGTCGCCATCATCAAACAACTCCTCACCACCTGGGGCATCCCCACCACCGGAGCCGACAACTACGAAGCCGACGACGTCCTCGCCACCCTCGCCGCCGGCGCCAACCAACCCGTCGCCGTCGTCACCGGCGACCGCGACCTCTTCCAAGTCGTCGACGACACCCGCCACATCACCGTCATCTACACAGGACGCGGCATCGCCAAAGCCGAAACCTACAACGACACCGCCATCACCCAACGCTTCGGCGTCACCGCCGCCCAATACGCCGACTACGCCATCCTCCGCGGCGACCCCTCCGACGGCCTCCCCGGCGTCAAAGGCATCGGCGACAAAACCGCCGCCACCCTCATCAACCAACACCACGACCTCAACGGAATCATCAACGCCGCCACCGACCCACAATCCACCCTCAAACCCCGCCAACGCACCGCCATCACCGACGCCACCGACTACCTCAAAGCCGCACCCACCGTCGTACGCACCGCCACCGACGCCCCCGCCGACACCACCACCGCCACCATCCCCCTGAAACCCCACGACCCCGACGCGCTCGCCGCACTCACCGAACAATATGGACTGTCTGGTCCGATGGGCCGCCTCACCCAGGCACTGTGCACTGTCGGCTAGCTGAGCACGCCCCGCGTCATCGCCACCAGCGCCTCGACATCGGCGTCGGCCATCGGCTCACCCGTCATCCCCATGCGGTGCAGCAGCGTGCCCACCACGACATCGATGAGGAACAGCACCGTGCGGTCCGACTCGCCCAACGCGTCGCGCAGCGCCGCCAGATAGGGCGCCTGGAACCGGGTCGACAGCAATCCCCGCAGTCCCGGATCGTTGACCGCGTCGGTGAACACGCCCGCGAACGCCGCGCCCAGGCCCGGCTCGGCGACCTTGGCCGCCGTCCAGCGAATCGTCTCCGCCAGCAGCTCCTCGCGCGTCTCGCCCGCCAGCGACGGCGGACCGAACGCGTCCACCAGGCACGCGGTGATCAAGGCGCCCTTGGTCGGCCAGCGCCGATAGATGGTCGTCTTGGCCACCCCGGCGGCCGCCGCGATCCGATCCACCGTCGCGCGGGTGTAGCCCAGCTCCTCCACCGTGCGCAGCGTCGCCGCGAACACCTCCGCATCCACACTGGAGCGCGGCCGACCGGGGGACTTGGGTGCAGTCGTCATCGCGACAGCATACCCAATTGTGCTACTCACAGTATCGAAACGGGAGGGCCTTCTCGGTCGGTGCGGACGAGTACCGGAAGGGTGAGTGGTGGTTGTGAAGGCAGAATGCCTTGATCTCGATATATATTGTACTTCTACCCAGGTTCATGGCGTCACGACGAGCCGCCTGCCCCTGAGATCGGTTCGCTGCCAAGCGATCGCGATGTCGCTCAGCGGGACCCTCTCCACCTCGAAGGTGAGCTCCCCGGAGCGCGTCCACGCCACGACCTGCTGGTACACCTCCTCCATGGTCCGCGGGTCCAGGCCCTTGGCCGCGCCGTAGATCTCCACGCCGGAGGTGCGCAGACTCGACCCCGCGATGGCGACCTCGGTGCCGCCCGACTCGCCGATCTGGACCACCCGGGTCGGCCTGCCGAACGCGAACGACCGCGGCACCAGGGCGCGCAGCAGGATCTCACTCGGCCTGCCCCACAGGTAATCCACGACGACGTCGTAGCCCTCCCCCTTGGCGTCGAGGTACGCCCGCGTCAGCGCCTCGTCCGTGACCGCGGTGTTGATGACCGTGTCGGCCCCGAGGGCCCGCACCTCCCGCAACTGGTCGTCGTCGCGGCCGGTGGCGACGATCCGACCGGCGCCCAGCAGCCGGGCCACCTTGACCGCGAGCCTCCCGGCCACCCCGGTGGCGCCCTGCACCAGCACCGTCTCCCCGGGAGCGAAACCCGCGGCCGTCCTCATCGACATCGCGGTGACCGCCGAGGCCATCACCGCCACCACCGCCGGGTCGATGCCCTCGGGAATCGGCATGTAGGAGCCGTCGGGCACCACGGTCTTCTCGGCGAGAGCGCCGTAGGGCGGGCGGATGTTGCCGAACCCGACGAGCGTGCCGTCCGGGAGGGCGCCGATGCCGTCGAAGACGGGGATCGCCGGAAACCGGCCGTTGTACTTCTCGCCGGCGTAGTGTGTGCCCGCCGCGATCGCCTTGTCGACGTTCTCCACGGCGACCGCCTTGACGTCGATGATCACCTCGCCGTCCCCGGCCACCGGATCGGGGAAGTCCTCGTAGCCCGGGATGCCGCCGACCTCGTGGAGCACCGCCGCCTTCATCCCGGGTCCTGCCCGAACAGGCGGGCGATCCGCGCCTGCCACGCCGCCAGGACCCGCGGCGGACGGGCAGCGGAGTGGTTGACCCCGTGCCGGTGCGAACGGTGGTGGCGTCGGGCCCGGCCCTGGTGCCCGGTCGACCGCTCGGCGTGCGCGGGAACCCCCGGAACGCGGTGGGTCGCCCCGTGCAGCAGGTCGCGCAGCGCGTGTTGGTGTCTCATCGTTGCCTCCTCAGGCATACGAGTCTCTATCACTGATAGGGAATTCTATCACTGATAGAGTCGGGAGGGAGGTGCCGGAATTGGCTCTGGACAAGCAGCGAATCGTCACCGAGGCCGTCGCGCTACTGGACGCCGAGGGCCTCGACGGCGTGACCACCCGCAAACTGGCCACCCGGCTCGGCGTACGCTCGCCGACCCTCTACTGGCACTTCCCGAACAAGGCGGCGCTGGTCACCGCTATCGCCGAGGCGATCCTGGAGCAGCAGTTCCCCGAGCTCGACCCGCCCGCGCCGCAGGAGCGCTGGCAGGACTGGCTGATCGGGCTGGTCGCGCGGCTGCGCCGCGCCCTGGTGGCCCACCCCGACGGGGCCAGGGTCATCGCGGCCTCCCAGCTGTCCCTCAAGATGGCCGCCATCTCCGAACTGGCGATGAGCACACTGGTCGGGCGGGGCATTGCCCTGCGGCGGGCCCGCCTGACCGTGCTGACGGTGCTGCGCTTCGCCGTCGGCTACGTCCTGGAGGAACAGGCCGGCCGCCCCGACCCCGACGCCCTGGACGGCTTCGACATGGACGCGTACGCCGCGGCCTACCCCACCGCGATGGCCGGCGTGACCGAGTACTTCCAACCCGGCCGCACCGTCGACGACCTGTTCCGCGACTGCCTGGAACAGATCGTCTGCGGTCCCGCCGACACGCCTAACCAGGGCAAGGGACCATTGGCATCCACATAGGTCCCCGTGGGCCCGTCGGGGCCGACCTGCGCCATGCGCACGATGATCCGCGCGCCCTGCTCCACCGTCTGGATTCCCGCATGTCCGTTCAGATCGGTGGCGGTGAACCCCGGCTCCACCGCGTTGACCCGCATCCCGCCCAGCGCCTTCGCGTACTGCACCGTGAGCATGTTCACGGTCGTCTTCGACGCGGGATAGGCCACGCCCGGGTACGCGAAGGCCGGGTGATCGGGGTCGGAGAGGTGGGCCAGCGAAGCCAGTCCACTGGAGACGTTGACCACCACCGGCGCCGACGAGCGCCGCAGCAGCGGAAGGAACGCGTGCGTGACACGCACCAGCCCGAAGACGTTGGTGTCGAACAACTCCCGCAGCACATCGGCGGTCAGGTCGCCCGCGCCGGGCACCGAGTTGTCCGGGTTGCGCAGCTCGATACCGGCGTTGTTGACCAACACGTCAAGGCCGCCGTCGGCCTCCACGGACTTCGCGGCGGCCCCCACCGACGCGTCGTCGGTGACGTCGATCCGCACGAAACGGGCACCCAGCGCCTCGGCCGCCGCGCGGCCCCGCCCTTCGTCCCTGGCTCCGACATAGACGGCGTGCCCGGCGGCGAGGAGCTGACGGGCGGTCTCGAAACCCAGGCCCTTGTTGGCTCCGGTGATCAAAATCGTTGACATGCGCCCACCGTGGCACACATCGACGGCGCCAAACAGCCGCCTGCTGTTCCTGGGACTGGCAATACCTGGACGATCCCGCGGCGATAGTGCACAGTGGCGCCATGGCCTCCACCGAGTTCGGGCGCGCGGTACGGCACTTCCGCGACCGCGCCAACCCCGAGGCCGCCGGGCTCCCCACCGGCGGGCACCGGCGCGCGGCGGGACTGCGGCGCGAAGAACTCGCCCTGCTGGCCGGGGTGTCCGTCGACTACGTCACCCGCCTGGAGCAGGGCCGCGCCACCCACCCGTCGGGGCAGGTCGTGGAGGCGCTGGCCCGGGCCCTGCGCCTGTCGGCGCCCGAACGCGAGCAGCTCTTCCACGCCGCCGGGCTGCTACCGCCCGGGCGGGGAACCGTGCCCACGTACATCACGCCCAGCGTGCAACGCGTGCTCGACCGGCTCACCGAAACACCCGTGGCCGTATCGGACGCCACCTGGACGCTCCTGGTGGCGAACCCCATGTACACCGCGCTGGTGGGCGAACTTCACGGCAAGGAACGCAACGCGGTGTGGCGCAACTTCATCGGCCCCGGCAGCCCCTTCCGTTATCCCCCACACGAACACGAGGAGCTCGAGATCCACCAGGTCGCCGAGCTCCGCGCCGCCGCCCGCCGGTACCCGGCCGACCGGCGGCTGCGCCGCCTGATCGACGAGCTGTCGGCCGGCAGCGACCGTTTCGCCCGGCTGTGGGAGTCCGGCGGCACCGGCCGCGAAGCCGTCACCCAAAAGACCATCGACCACCCCACGGTGGGCACCATGACACTCGACTGCGACCTGCTCAAGGTCGCCAGCAGCGACCTGCGCATCCTGATCTACACCGCCGAACCCGGCACCCCCGACGCCGAGCGGCTGGCGCTGCTGGGCGTCATCGGCACCCAGGCCATAGCCGGTTAGCCGAAGAACCAGCCCTGCGCCCCGTCATGGGCCACACAGGACGCTCCCGCCGCCACCGCCGCCTCCAGGGCGTCTCGCCGCGACGCCCCGTCGGCCAGGCGAGCCGCCAGCGCACCGGCGAACGCGTCGCCGGCGCCGGTGGTGTCGACGACCTCGGCCGCCTTCGCCGCGACCGCGATGTCGCCCCACGACGCGCCCCCCGCGCCGCGCGTCACCACCGTGGACACTCGAGCGTCGCCCAGCGCGGCCGCCTCGCCCTCGTTGACCACCAACACATCCGCCGCCGCCAACAGCCGCGACGGCGGCGCGGCGAACGGCGACGGGTTCACCACCACCATCACCCCGGCGTCGTGCGCCACGCGGGCGGCGCGCAGCACCACCTCCGGCGGCAGCTCGAACTGCAACAGCAGCACGTTCGAAGCGACGATCGCCGACGACCACGAGTCCACATCGGATACCGTGACGGCGCCATTGGCGCCCGCGGCCACCA
>NZ_DASQPW010000184.1:0-17397 GCF_035643755.1 Stackebrandtia sp.
GGAACGCGGCGGCGAGGCCGAGCGCGGCGGCGACTGCTGGTGGGCGCCCCAATCGTCGCCCTGAGGCTGCTCCTCGGGCGATCGGGCGTAAGTCTGATAAGGATTGTGAGTCATGGTGGGTCAGTCAGTGTGGGTCAACACGGATGGTCAAGGTCGGGACACGCCCCGCCCGCGGCGACGCGAATCCCGCACCCACGATAGGCGAACCTCGCGCGGATCGGTAGTAATCGGCCGTTCGGTCTACCTTCGTGGCGACCATCCCGACGCGAGCCACGCAGGTCACGCGGGCGGTAATACGAATGATGCCCAGCATGCGGACCTATACCATGTTCGGCGTGACTCCAGAAGAACTCGCCGCTCAAGTATTGACGGCCGCGCGCGCGGCCTTTGACTCCGCCGGTCTGGACACCGGCGTGCTTCCCGAGGCGACGAGCGTGGAGCGACCCCGAAGCCCCGAACACGGCGACTACGCCTCGAATCTGGCGCTCCAGCTGTCCAAGAAGGCGGGGCGGCCGCCGCGCGAGCTCGCCGAGGCCGTCGCCGCTCAGCTGCGGGCCGTGGACGGCGTTTCCGCCGTGGAGATCGCGGGACCCGGGTTCCTCAACATCCGCCTGGACGCGGGCGCCACGGGCGCCCTGGCGGGCCAGGTAATCGAGGCCGGGGATGCATACGGGCGCAACGACTCCCAGAGTGGCCAAAAACTCAATCTCGAGTTCGTGTCCTCCAACCCCGTCGGCCCGGTCCACATCGGAGCCGTGCGGTGGGCCGCGGTGGGTGACGCGCTGGCCCGCGTCCTGGCGGCCTCGGGCGCCGAGGTCGGTACCGAGTACTACTTCAACGACGCCGGTGTGCAGATCGACCTGTTCGCCGCGTCCCTGCTGGCCACCGCCGAGGGCAAACCCCTCCCCGAGGACGGCTACCAGGGCGACTACATCGGCGACATCGCCAAGCGGGTGGTCGAGGCGCACCCCGACATCCTCGCCGACCCCGACCCGCGGGAGTGGTTCCGCACCGCGGGCATCGAGCTGATGTTCGGCGACATCAAGAAGTCGCTGAGCGACTTCGGCGTCCACTTCGATGTCTACTTCAACGAGAAGGAACTGCACGAGCGCGGCGAGGTCGCCGCGGCGCTGCAACGGCTCACCGAACAGGGCCGCGTCTTCGAACGCGACGGCGCGGTGTGGTTGCGCACCACCGACTTCGGCGATGACAAGGATCGGGTGCTGCGCAAGTCCGACGGCCACTGGACCTACTTCGCCGCCGACTGCGCCTACTACCTCGACAAGCGGCAGCGCGGCTTCGATCGGGCCATCATCATGCTGGGCGCCGACCACCACGGCTACATCGGGCGGATGCGGGCCATGGTGGCCTGCTTCGGCGACGACCCCGACACCAACCTGGAGATCCTGATCGGACAGTTGGTGAACCTGTTGGCGGACGGCAAGCCGCTGCGGATGTCCAAGCGCAAGGGCACCATCACCACATTGGACGAGCTGATCGCCGCGATGGGCGTGGACGCCGCGCGCTACGCGCTGGCCCGCTACTCCAGCGACTCCACCATCGACCTGGACCTCGACCTGTGGACCCGCGCCACCAACGAAAACCCCGTCTACTACGTCCAATACGCGCACGCCCGGATCTCCTCCCTGCTGCGCAACGCCGCCGAGCTCGGCCTCGACCGCGGCGACGGCTACGACGCCGCCGCGCTGTCCCATCCCCGCGAGGGCGACGTGCTGAAGCAGCTCGCCGAGTTCCCCGCCGTGGTGGCCGCCGCCGCCGAGCTGCGCGAACCGCACCGCATCGCCCGCTACGCCGAGGATCTGGCGGGCGCCTACCACCGCTTCTACGATGCCTGCCGCGTCCTTCCCAAGGGCGACGAGGAATTCACCGACACCGGCCGGGCCCGCCTGTGGCTGGTGGAGGCGACCCGGGTCGTGCTGGCCAACGCGCTGCGCCTGCTGGGCGTCTCGGCACCGGAGCGGATGTAATGCGCGCGCACGAGGCCGGGGCGATGCACGGCGACTTCGGGGGCCACGGGCCGAACTGGCTGCGGATGCCCGTCGACATCAACGACCTGCTTCCGCACCTGTGGGCCAAGACCGTGAACCGCGCGCCGTCGGGAGCGCTGAGCG
Source organism: Stackebrandtia sp. (assembly GCF_035643755.1). Lineage (NCBI taxonomy): Bacteria > Bacillati > Actinomycetota > Actinomycetes > Glycomycetales > Glycomycetaceae > Stackebrandtia > Stackebrandtia sp. Next base: position 2,133 of record NZ_DASQPW010000184.1, read on the forward strand.
TCGGCGGCGTCGAGGCCGGCGACCTGGCGGCCGAGTTCGGCACCCCCGCCTACGTTGTGGACGAAGCCGACTTCCGTTTCCGGCTGCGCGCCTTCGCCGACGGCTTCGGCTCCGCCTTCCCCGGCGGCAAGGTCTACTACGCCGGAAAGTCCTTCCTGTGCAAGGCGGTGGTCCGCTGGGTCGCCGAGGAGGGCCTCAACCTCGACGTGTGCACCGGGGGAGAACTGGCCACCGCGCTGGCGGCCGACTTCCCCGCCGACCGCCTGGCCTTCCACGGCAACAACAAGTCCGTGGCCGAGCTGACGGCCGCCCTGGACGCCGGGGTCGGCACCGTCGTGCTGGACTCCTTCACCGAGATCGACCGGCTCACCACGCTGGCCCGCGAGCGCGGCGTCCGCCCCCGCGTCATGATCCGCACCAAGGTCGGCGTGGAGGCGCACACCCACGAGTACATCGCCACCGCCCACGAGGATCAGAAGTTCGGCCTGTCGCTGCCCGCCTCGGCGCGCGCGGTGCGCAAGGTGCTGTCCGAGGACGCGCTGGAGCTGCGCGGCCTGCACTCCCACATCGGTTCCCAGATCTTCGAAACCACCGCCTTCGAGGTGGCGGCGCGCCGGGTTCTGGAGCTGCACAACGCGATCCGCGTCGAGCTGGGCGTCGAGCTCCCCGAGCTCGACCTCGGTGGCGGCTTCGGCATGGCGTACACCACACAGGACGATCCCGAGACGCCGGCCCGGCTCGCCGACGAGCTGCGCAAGATCGTCGACCACGAGTGCGCCGCCCTGGGCATCGAACCGCCCGCCATCACCGTGGAACCCGGGCGCGCCATCTCGGGTCCGTCCACATTCACCCTCTACGAGGTCGGGACCGTCAAGAGCGTCGATCTGGGCGCCGGTCAGGTTCGCAGCTACGTCAGCGTCGACGGCGGCATGAGCGACAACGTCCGCACCGCTCTGTACGACGCGTCCTATTCGGCCACCCTGGCCTCGCGGCTGTCCCAGGCGCCGCCGATCCTGGCCCGCATCGCCGGAAAGCACTGCGAGGCCGGCGACATCGTCGTCAAGGACGAGTTCCTGCCCGGCGACATCGCCGCCGGGGACCTGGTGGCGGTGCCCGGCACCGGCGCCTACTGCCGCAGCATGGCCTCCAACTACAACCACGTGCCGCGCCCGCCGGTGATCGCCGTGGCCGACGGGGCCGCCCGCGTCATCGTCCGCCGCGAGACCGTCGACGACCTGCTCAACCTGGACGTGGGGTGACTCGGGGCATGAAGGTGGCGCTGCTGGGCTGCGGAAACGTCGGCACCGAGGTGGTGCGCCTGCTGCACGCGCAGCGCGACGACCTGGCCGCGCGCGTCGGCGAACCCCTGGAGCTGGCGGGCGTCGCGGTGCGCCGCGTCGACAAGGACCGCGGCGACCTGCCGGTGGACGCCTCGCTGTTCACGACCGACGCGCGGGAGCTCATCACCCGCGACGACGTCGACATCGTGGTGGAGCTGGTCGGCGGCATCGAGCCCGCCCGCACCTGGATCACCACCGCGATCGGGCGTGGCAAGAGCATCGTCACCGGCAACAAGGCGCTGCTGGCCGAGGACGGGGCCAGCCTGTACCGCGCCGCGTCGGCGGCCAATGTGGACCTGTACTACGAGGCGTCGGTGGCCGCGGCCATCCCGCTGCTGCGCCCGCTGCGCGAGTCCCTGCACGGCGACCGGATCGTGCGGGTGATGGGGATCGTCAACGGCACCACCAACTTCATCCTGTCGCGCATGACCGAAACCGGCGCCGGGTTCGCCGAGGCCCTGGAGGAGGCCAGCGACCTGGGTTACGCCGAGGCCGACCCCACCGCCGACGTGGAGGGCTACGACGCCGCCGCCAAGGCCGCCATCCTCGCCGGGCTGGCGTTCCACACCCGGGTCACGGCGTCCGACGTCTACCGCGAGGGCATCACCGAGGTCACGGCGTCCGATGTGGCCAGTGCCGTCCACATGGACTGCGTCATCAAGCTGCTGTGCATCGCCACCCGCGACGGCGCGGACGTCAGCGCGCGCGTGCACCCGGCGATGATCCCGCGCACGCACCCGCTGGCCAGCGTCAACGGCGCCTACAACGCCGTGTTCATCGAGGCCGAGGCCGCCGGGCAGCTGATGTTCTACGGCGCCGGCGCCGGGGGAGCGCCCACCGCCTCGGCGGTGCTGGGCGACCTGGTGGCCGTGGCCCGCTCCCGCCGCTCGGGCGCCAGCGCCGCCGCCGAGTCGGCGTACGCCGACCTGCGGGTGCGCCCGATGTCCGAAGTGGTCACCCGCTACCACGTCAGCCTCGACGTCGACGACGAGCCCGGGGTGCTGGCCGAGGTCGCCTCGGTGTTCGCCGAGCACGGCGTCAGCATGCGCACCGTGCGCCAGACCGGTCGCGGCGACGAGGCCGCGCTGGTGGCCGTGACGCACACCGCCACCGACGCCCAGCTGTCGGCCACGGTGGACGAACTGGGCAAGCTGCCCGCCGTCCGCCAGGTCGCCAGCGTCATGCGCGTAGAGGGGGAATGACCATGAGCGGCGACTGGCGCGGCCTGATCGTCGAATTCGCCGACCGGTTGCCCGTCACGGACGCCACCCCGGTGGTGACCCTGCGGGAGGGCGGCACCCCGCTGGTGCCCGCCCCGGCGCTGTCGCGGCGCACCGGTTGCACCGTCCATCTCAAGGTCGAGGGCTCCAACCCGACGGGTTCCTTCAAGGACCGCGGCATGACGGTGGCGGTGTCCAAGGCCGCCGAGGACGGCGCCAAGGCCGTGATCTGCGCGTCCACGGGAAACACCTCCGCCTCGGCGGCCGCCTACGCCGCCCGCGCGGGCCTGATCTGCGCGGTCCTGGTGCCGCAGGGCAAGATCGCGCTCGGCAAGCTGGCCCAGGCCCTGGTGCACGGCGCCCGCCTGCTGCAGGTGGACGGCAACTTCGACGACTGCCTGGCCCTGGCGTCCAAGCTCGCCCTGGACTACCCGGTGTCCCTGGTCAACTCGGTGAACCCGCATCGCTTGCAGGGCCAAAAGACCGCGGCCTTCGAGATCGTGTCGACCCTCGGCGACGCCCCCGACGTCCACTGTCTACCCGTGGGCAACGCGGGCAACATTACCGCCTACTGGATGGGCTACACCGAGGACCATGACGCGGGCAACGCCACGCACCGGCCCCGGATGCTGGGCGTCCAGGCGGCGGGCGCGGCGCCCATCGTCGACAACCACGTGGTGAGCGACCCGCAGACCATCGCCACGGCGATCCGCATCGGCAACCCCGCCAGCTGGACCAAGGCCTTGGACGCCCGCGACGCCTCGGGCGGCGACATCATCTCCGTCACCGACCGCGACATCCACCAGGCGTACCTGCTGCTGGCCCGCGGCGAGGGCGTGTTCGTGGAGCTGGCCTCGGCGGCCAGCGTCGCGGGCCTGCTGTCGGCGGTGGACGCGGGAACCGTCGCGCCCGGCTCCACGGTGGTGTGCACCGTGACGGGCCACGGCCTCAAGGATCCCGACTGGGCGGTGTCCACCGCGCCGAAACCCGAGACCATCCCCGTGGACGCCGCCGAGGCGGCGCGGGTGCTGGGGCTGTAACCCTAGGGCCCCAACGGTTGAACGGAACCGTGCCGCGCGGTCAGTCCTCGGATGCGCCGCGGACGTCGTCCAGCTTCGCCTTGGCTCCGTCGAGTTTGGACTGGCAGAGGTCGGCGAGCTTCTCGCCGCGCTCCCACAGCGCCAGGGACTCCTCCAGGGTGGCGCCGCCCGTCTCGAGCTTCTCCACCACCGACACCAGTTCGGCACGGGCGGTCTCGTAGTCCATCGTGTCGTCGCTCATCGCTTACTCCTTCACCGTGGCCGAGAGCTGGCCCCGGGCCACTCGGATGTGGATGTCTTGTCCCGCTTGGGTTTCGTCGGGGTCGCGGATCACGGCGCCGTCGCCGGACCGCACGATCGCGTAGCCGCGGTCGAGCGTGCCCTGGGGGGACAGGGCACGCAGTTGGGAGCGGAGGTGGGCGACGTCGCGGGTCGCGGCGTCGAGGCGGGAGGCGAAGGCGCGGCGGACGCGGTCGCGGGCCTGGGTGATGTGGGTCTGGCGCTCGTCCAGCATGCGTTCGGGCTGGGCGAGGCAGGGGCGCGAGCGCATCGCCGACAGCGCCGCCGATTCGCGTTGGATCATGCCGCCCAGCCCCTGGCGCAGCCGGTGGCGGGCCTGGTCGATGGCGCGGCGTTCCTCGGCGAAGTCGGGGACGACGCGCTTGCCCGCGTCGGTGGGGGTGGAGCAGCGGACGTCGGCGACGTAGTCGACGATCGGGTTGTCGGGTTCGTGGCCGATCGCGGAGACCACGGGGGTCCTGGCGGCGAAGACGGCGCGGCACAGGGTCTCGTCGGAGAAGGGGAGCAGGTCCTCGACGCTGCCGCCGCCGCGGGCCAGGATGATGACCTCGATGTCGCCGTCGGCGTCGAGCTCGGCCAGCGCCTCCATCACCCTGGGGACGGCCTGGGCGCCCTGGACGGGGACCTCGCGGATCTCGAAGTCGGCCGAGGGGAGGCGGGCGCGGGCGTTTTCCAGGACGTCGCGTTCGGCGGCGGAGGCGCGGCCCGTGATCAGGCCGATGCGTTTGGGCAGGAACGGCAGCGGGCGCTTGCGCTCGGGCGCGAACAGGCCCTCGGCGGCCAGGAGCTTCTTGAGCTTCTCGAGGCGGGCCAGCAGCTCGCCGAGGCCGACCTGGCGGATCTCGCTGGCGCGTATCGACAGGGTGCCGCGCCCGGGATACCAGTCGGGCTTGCCGAAGACCACGACGCGGGCGCCGTCGCGCAGCGGCGGGTCGCAGGCGTCGACGACGCCGCGGGTCGTCACCACGGTGAGGCTCACCTCGGCGGCGGTGTCGCGCAGGGTGAGGAACACGAAGCCCGCCCCGGGGCGGCGGCTGATCTGGGTGATCTGGCCCTCGGTCCAGATCGACCCCAGCCGCGCGATCCACTCGCCGATCTTCTGGCTCACCACCCGCACGGGCCAGGGCGCCTCGGCCGTGGAGGTGCCGGCGGCGGCGAGCTCGGGCTGATTCACCCCGACATCCTAAAGGCCCGCGCCGACATCGCCGTGAGTGCGCTCACGGGCGCGTCCGTGTCGCCGGGGGCGTCCGTACCATGGAGCGCATGTCAGCCAAACGTGTCCTGCTCGCCAAGCCGCGGGGTTACTGCGCGGGCGTGGACCGCGCCGTGGAGACCGTGAACCAGGCGCTCGAGTTGTACGGGCCGCCGATCTACGTCCGCAAGCAGATCGTCCACAATAAACACGTGGTGACCACGCTCGAGGCCGCCGGCGCCGTCTTCGTGGAGGAGAACGACGAGGTGCCGCCCGGCTCCATCGTGATCTTCTCGGCGCACGGTGTGGCACCCGAGGTGCACGAGCAGGCCAAGAAGCGCGACCTGAGGGCCATCGACGCCACCTGCCCGCTCGTGACGAAGGTGCACTCGGAGGCGCGGCGCTTCGCCACCCAGGACTACGACATCCTGCTCATCGGCCACGACGGCCACGAGGAGGTCATCGGCACCACGGGGGAGGCCCCCGCCAACATCAAGCTGGTGGATGGGCCCGGCGACGTCGACAACGTGTCCGTGCGCGACCCGAACAAGGTGGTGTGGCTGTCGCAGACCACCCTGTCGGTGGACGAGACCATGGACACCGTGGACAAGCTGCGCGAGCGCTTCCCCGGTCTGCAGTCGCCGCCCAGCGACGACATCTGTTACGCCACCCAGAACCGCCAGCAGGTGGTCAAGGAGATCGCGCCCGAGTGCGACGTGATGCTGGTGGTGGGCTCCACCAACTCGTCCAACTCGGTGCGGCTGGTGGAGGTCGCCGTGCAGGCGGGTTCCCGCACCGGCCACCTCGTCGACTATCCACACGAGATCCAGGACGCGTGGCTGACCGACGCCGCCACCGTGGGCGTCACCTCGGGCGCCTCGGTGCCCGACGACCTGGTCAGCGGCGTGCTGGAGTTCCTCGCCGAGCGCGGCTTCACCGACGTCACCGAGGTGGAGTCGGTGAAGGAGAAGCTCACCTTCTCGCTGCCGCGCGAACTGGTGCGCGACATGAAGAAGAGCCCCAGCCTTCAGTAGTTCAAGGCGGGGTCGGTCAACACGCGCAGGCTCGGCCAGCGCCGCCGCATCGCGTCGCGCAGGTCGCGGCACAGCGCCGACACCGCCGCCAGCTGTGCGGAGTCGGCGGCCAACTCGGCGGTGACGTCGAGGCGAAAGGCGAGGCGTTCGCGCGCGGTCGCCTTGCCCCACGTCCAGTCCTTGGCGGCGAGCTTGCGAAGGTAGCGCCGCCTGCCGCGGTGGGCGCGCTCCACCAGGCCGTCGCCGCGAATCGTCCACGCCGCGCACGCGTCGGCCAGGTCGCCGACGATCGGCGCCCCCGTCAGGCCCGCCCAGGTCTCGCGGTAGGCGTCCTCGGCCTCGCGCAACAACCCGGGCGGCGTGGCGGGGCTGGAATAACAGGTGGGGAACCCGACGCGCAGGTACGCCAGCTCGACCAGGCCGTTGCCCACACTGGACTGTTCGAGGTCGATGAAGCGAATCCCCTCGGGCGTGTAGAGCACGTTGCCGCACGGGCACGGGTCGCCGTGCAGCAGGGCGGTCGCGTCCGTAGCCGCGCTGCGACCCACCAGGGCCTCCAGCTCTGCCTCGGCGTCGCGGGGCGCCGCGACACCCCACCGCCGCGCCAGGAACAACACGTCCTCCACATCGGACCCGTCGGGTGGGTCCCACCGCGGCAGCTCCTCGGCGGCGGGCCCGCACGCGTGCAGTCGGGCCAGGGCGGCGGCGTAGTCGAGCTGCCAGCCCGCGGCGGGGCGTCCCTCGTCCAGGTACTCCAGGACGAAGATGCCCGCGTCCTCGTCCACCGCCACCAGGCGCGGCACCACCGCGGGCCGCGCGCCGTCGGCGAGGCGCAAAGCCGCCACCTCGCGGCGAAAACGGGCCGACGCGTCGCCGCCGCCGACGACGTGTTTGACGATGACCGCGCCACCGTCCATATCGGCCCACCACACCAGGGATCGCGGGCTGCTGCCCAACTTCCTGACCTTGCTGGGAAGCCCCAACCGCTGGCTCAACCGCTGCGACAGCACCCGTGCAGTAGACATTGATCGATACTAAATCCTGTGGACGAATGGGGGCGCGGGCCAAGTAGCATCGCCGCATGGCCCCCATTGATGACATCGCCGAGCGCTACATGAACCAGGCCGTGGAGCTGTCGCCGATTCGCGCGACCGGGCTGGGAGTGCCCGGTCGCGACGACGCGTACGACGACTTCTCGCCCGAGGGCTTCGACGCCAAGGCCGACCTGGATCGGCGCACCCTGGCCGAGGTGAGGGCGGTCGAGCCCGCGGACGAGCGGGAACGCGCCGCGGCCGAGGCCATGGTGGAGCGGCTGGCGTCGGCGGTGGAGCGCTACGACGCCGGAGACATCGCCAGCGGGCTGAGCGTGCTGTTCTCGCCCATGCACCAGGTGCGCCAGGTGTTCGACCTGATGGGCACCGAGGGCGCCGACAACGCCGCCAACATCGCCGCCCGCCTGTCCAAGATCCCCGAGGCCCTGCGGCAGTACGCGACCACGCTGCGCACCGAGGCCGCCAGGGGCCACATCGCGGCGCGCCGCCAGATCACCGAGTGCGCCCGCCAGTCCGACAACTGGAACGGCGCGTCGGGGGACAACTTCTGGGAAGGGCTGCTGTCGCGCCTGACCGTGGACGGCCGAGCGATCACCGGCGACCTCGCCGCGTCGCTGTCCGACGGCGCCCGCACCGCCAGCCAGGGGATCGCGGACTTCGGTCGCTTCCTGCGCGAGGAGCTGGCGCCGCTGGCTCCCGCCAAGGACGCCGTGGGCCGCGAGAAGTACGCCCGCGGCTCCCGCTTCTTCCTCGGTAGCACCGTGGATCTGGAGGAGACCTACGCGTGGGGCTGGCAGGAGCTGCACCGCCTGGAGACCGAGATGAACGAGGTCGCCCACCGGATCAAGCCGGGCGCCTCCGTCGATGAGGCCATCGAGGTGCTGGACGCCGACCCGGCCCGCAACATCGCCTCCAAGGCCGAGTTCCGCGACTGGATGCAGCAGCTGGCCGAGGCCACCATCGCCGATATGAACGGCAAGCACTTCGACATCCCCGAACCGGTGCGGCGCATCGAGTGCATGATCGCGCCCACCACCGACGGCACCATCTACTACACGGGACCCAGCGAGGACTTCTCGCGACCGGGGCGCATGTGGTGGTCGGTGCCGCCCACCCAGACCAGCTTCTCGACCTGGCGCCAGGTCACCACCGTCTACCACGAGGGCGTGCCCGGACACCACCTCCAGATCGGACAGACGGCGTACCGTTCCGACCTGCTCAACCGTTTCCAGCGCCGCGGCAGCATGTGCTCGGGCCACGCCGAGGGCTGGGCCCTGTACTCCGAGCGGCTGATGGACGAGCTCGGCTACCTGTCCGACCCGGGCGACAAGCTGGGGATGCTGGAAGGGCAGGCGTTTCGCGCCACCCGCGTCATCATCGACATCGGCATGCACCTGGAGCTGGAGATCCCCGCCGACAATCCCTTCGGTTTCGCGCCGGGGAAGCGTTGGACACCCGAGCTGGGCTGGGAGTTCCTGACCACCCACTGCCGCGAGAACCGCGACTTCCTGAAGTTCGAGCTCAACCGCTACCTGGGCTGGCCCGGACAGGCACCGTCCTATAAGGTCGGAGAGCGGCTCTGGATGGCCGCGCGCGAGGAATACAAGGCCCGCAAGGGAACGGACTTCAACCTCAGGCAGTTCCACGCCGACGCCCTCAACCTGGGGCCGATGGGGCTCGACCCCTTCGCCGCCGCCCTGAGGCGGCTGTGAGCCCTCGGACCCGTCCCGCCACGCCCGCCGACGCCGAGTTCCTCACCCGGATGCTGGTGGAGGCCGCCGACTGGCGGCACGACGAGACCAGCAATCCCGGACGGCGGGACGAGGCGCTGTCGAAGGAGAAGGTGGCCCGCTACATCCTCGGCTGGGGACGCGACGGCGACGACGGGATCGTGGCGATCGACGGCGACGACGCGCCGATCGGCGCCTGCTGGCTGCGGTTGTTTCCCGCCGAGGCACCCGCGTACGGCTTCGTCGCGCCCGACATCCCCGAGCTCGCCATCGGCGTCGCCGCGGGCCGGCGCGGCAAGGGGCTGGGCCGCACGCTGATGCGCCAGACGCTGGACCTGGCCCGCGCCAAGGGTTATCGCGGCGTGTCGCTGAGCGTCGACCACGACAATCCCGCCCGCAACCTGTACCTCGGCGAGGGTTTCGTGGTCGCCGAGTCCCGCGACACCGCCGCGACCATGATCACGTTCCTGGACTGAAACCCATGAGGTTTCGGGTGCTGGGTCCGGTCGGAGTCGAGATATCGGGGGCCGAGGCGGCCGTCGGGGGCGCGCGCCAGAGGGCCGTGCTCGCGGGCCTGCTGTTGCACGCCAACCAGTACGTGACGCGCCGGGCCCTCGTCGACGAGGTGTGGCGCGATCCCCCCGACTCGGCCGCCGCCAATCTGCGCACCTACCTGTCCCGGCTGCGGGCGGTGCTGCGCGACCCCGCCGAGGCCGAGTCCCGGCTGTCCATGGGTGACGGCGGGGTCCGGCTGCGCGTCGAACCCGGCGAGCTCGACCTCGACGAATTCGAGCGCCTGTGCCGCGAGGCCGAGGAGGCCGCCGAACGCGCCGACGCCGCCGTCGCCGAGCGGCGATACCGTGCCGCCCTTGAGTTGTGGCGCGGGGATCCCCTCGCCGACGTCGCCGCCGACACCCCGCTGGCCGACGCGGCCGTCGGGCTGGCCGAGCGGCGAACCCGGGCACGGCACCGGTGCCTCGAGGCCATGCTGGCGTCCGGCCGCCACGCCGAGGCGCTGGGCGAGCTTCAGGAGGCGGTCGCCGCCGAGCCGTCGCACGAGTCCGTTGTGGCCATGCTGATGCTGGCGCTGTACCGCTGCGGCCACCGCGACGAGGCCCTGGCCCTGTTCCGCGACACCCGTGACCAACTGGACGCGGCGCTCGCCATCGCGCCGGGCGCCGCCCTCGAGGAGCTGCATCGGCGGATGCTCGCCGGAGATCCCGGGCTGGACGCGCCGGACTCGTGGCCGTCGCGGCCCCGCCGTGGCGACGAGCGCCCCGCCCGGCTTCCCGACGACCCGGCCGGTTTCGTGGGGCGCGAGGCCGAACTGGCGGCGATCGCCGCGTCCGGCCCCGTGATCGCCATCGACGGCATGGCCGGGGTCGGCAAGACGGCGCTGGCGGTACGGGCCGCCAGGTCGGCTGCGGAGTCCTTCCCGGACGGACAGATCTTCGTGGATCTGTGCGGGTACGCCGAGGACGCCCCGCCGATGACCGCCGACCGGGCCCTGCGGCTCCTGCTGTCGGCCGCGGGCGCCGAACCCGCGTGGTCGGACTCCGTCGACGACAACGCCGCGGCCTGGCGGACCCTGCTGGCCCAGCGCCGCATGGTCGTCGTGTTGGACAACGCCGTCGACGCCGCCCAGGTGCGGCCCCTGCTTCCCGGGGCGGCGGGGTGCCTGACCCTGGTGACCAGCCGCCGGATGCTCGACCTGGACGCGGCTCGTCCATTGTCGATCGATGTGCTGTCGGCCCCCGAGGCCGCCGAGGCGCTGATCGCCACCGCGGGGCCCGCCCGGTTCGCCCACCGCGACGCCGCGACGGTGTCGGCGATCGTGGAACGCTGCGGACGGCTGCCGCTCGCCGTGGGCCTGGCCGCCGGGCGGCTCAGGAGCCGTCCGGAGTGGACCCTCGAGACGCTGCGCGACCGGCTCGACGACCCGGAGCGGCTGTGGACCGAACTGGACGGCGACGATCGGGGGGTCGCCGCGTCCTTCGCCATGTCGTACAGGGAACTCGCCGACGGCGACCGGCGGCTGTTTCGGCGACTCGCGCTGCACCCGGGAACCGACGTCGACGCCTACGCCGCCGCCGCGCTGGCGGGCTCGTCGGCCGTCGACGACGTGGAGGACGTCCTTGAGGGCCTGTCCGACGCGCACCTGCTCAACAGCCTCGGCAACGGCGTCTACCGCTTTCACGACCTGATCAGGCAGTACGCGGCCCGGTTGGCGCGGCGGGAGGACTCCGCGGCCGCGCGCGAGGCGGCCGAACGGCGGCTGTTCGAGACGTACTGGGGCGCCGTCTACGTCGGCGAGGGGCTCATCGAACCGGGCGTCGGACGGACGCAGGCGGTCCCGCCCGAGGCGGTCACCCCGCTTCCGCCAATGCCCGATGTGACGGCGGCCAACGCCTGGCACCGCCGCGAGTTTCCCAACCTGATCGCCGTCGCGGCGTTGGCCGCGGCTCGCGGCTGGGACGAGGTGGTGTGGAGGTTCGTGTATCTCGCCTGCGTCAACGACAATCGTTACGGCCCCGCCGAACAGCAACGCCTTGTCCACACCGGACTGGAATCCGCGCGCCGACTCGGCGATGTGCGCGCCGAGAACAACATGCTGCAATTGCTGGCCAGCGGCTACAAGGACATGGATCGTTTCGCCGACGCCCTCGAGGTGCAGCGCCGGGTGGTCGACAACGCGCGCGGACTCCGACAGCCCGGCCACCTGGCGTCCGCGCTCAACAACCTGGCCAACGTCTACAGCGCCATCGGAGAAATCACCCAGGCCATCGCGACCTACGAGGAGGCGGCCCACCAGGCCGAACTGGGGAATCTGCCGTGGATAAGGGCCCTGGCGTTGACCAACCGCGCCCAGAGGTTGATCACGCGCGGGGAGCTCGACGGCGTCATCGAGGGCCTCCAGCGCGCCTTGGCCGTCTTCCGCGACATGAACGACGCCGGCGAGATGGCGCGGGTGCTGCACGTCATGGGGTCGGCGCACCGGGCGCGCTCGGAGCACGCGCTGGCCCTGGAATGCCAGCGGCAGGCCCTGCGGCACTGCCAACAGGTGGGCGACTATGTCGGGATCGCCTTTACCGCCGCCGGATTGGGCGCGGCGCTGCGCGGGCTCGGGCGCTACGAAGAGGCCGTCGCGCGACACGAGATGATCGTCGATCTGGGCATCGAGCACAAGTCGGTCCTGCTGGAGGGCGGCGGCCACAACGAGCTGGGCAAGGACTACCTGGCCGCCGGCGCCCCGGAACGCGCCCTGGGACACCTGCGTCGCGCGCTCGAACTGGTCGACACCATCGGCAACGCCGATGAACAGGTCAACGCCCACCGCGGGCTCGCCGATGCCTTGGAGGCCACGGGAAACCCGCACCAGGCCAGGGTTCACCTGCGCGCGCTTGCCGAGTTGTACGAGCGGATGGATCTGCCCGAGGCCGAGGAGATTCGACGGCGGCTGCGTTGAGACCGGGGTTGGTCGGGCGTTCTCGTCCCAGGGTTCACCTGCGTGCGCCTCTCGAGTTGTACGAGCGGATGGACCTCCCCGACGCCGAGGAGATTCGACGGCGGCTGGGCTGAGACGTGGGGTCGGTCAGGCGTTCTCGTCGCGCAGCGCCTCGTGCTGGGGCTGGCGGGCGGTGACCTCGACCTGCTCCATCATGGGCAGTGACTCGGCCGATACCCCCAGGTCGGCGAACTTGCGTGCTGTCACCATGACCCGCGCCTCCAAAGAACCCACCGCCGAGTTGTACGCCGTCACCGCGCCCGACAGCGAACTGCCCAGTTTGGACAGATGGCCGCCCATGGTGGCCAGGCGCGAGTACATCTCCTTGCCCAGCGCGTGCACCTGGGCCGCGCCCTCCGCCAGCGCCTCCTGCCGCCAGGTGTAGGCGACGGTGCGCAGCAGCGCGATCAGGGTGGCGGGGGTGGCCAGCACGATGTCGCGCCCGAAGGCGTACTCCAGCAGGCCGGGGTCGCGCTGCAGGGCCGCGTCCAGGAACGCGTCGGCGGGCACGAACAGCACCACGAACTCGGGTGTGGACTGAAACGCCCGCCAGTACTCCTTCTTGGACAGCTGGTTGACGTGGGAGCGCAATTGCTTGGCGTGCATGTCGAGCTGGCCGTCGCGCACCGTCTGGTCGCGGGTCTCCAGCGCGTCCAGGTAGGCGTTGATGGGCGCCTTGGAGTCCACGATGACGCTCTTGCCGCCCGCCAGCCGCACCACCAGATCGGGGCGCACCACCTGGTCCTCAATGGTCGCCGTGGTCTGCTCGGTGAAGTCGCAGTGCTCCAGCATCCCCGCGGCCTCCACGATCCGCCGCAGCTGGTGCTCGCCCCAGCGCCCCCGCACCTGCGGCGTGCGCAGCGCCGACACCAGCTCCCCGGTGCGCTCGCGCAGCTGCTCTCCGGTGTCGCGCATCTGGGTCACCTGGGTGCGCAGCTCCGTGTACGCCGACAGCCGCGAGCGCTCCACGTCGGAAACGTGTTGTTCGTAACGCTGCAGCGACTCGCGCAGCGGCGTCATCAGCTCGTTCATGGCGGTGCGCTGCTGCGCGGCGGCGTCGGCGGTGACGGCCCGCAGCGACTGCTCGAGCCGGGTCTCGTTGTCCCGCGCGGCATCCAACCGCGCCCGAAGACCCGCGTGCTCGGCCGCCAGTTTCGACCGTGCCGCGTACCAGCCCGCGACCGCCCCGGCCGCCAGACACAACAACGCAATGAGGACGTAGCCCATGACGCTCAAGCGTACGAGCGCGGCGGCCGGTTTGGTCGGCACCGGTACTGTTGTCCAATGGTGTATTTCCTCATCGCCGTGATTCTGCTGGCGATCGTGCTGGTCGGATACCTGGCCCTGCAGGGCAAGAAGAACGCCGAGCGGCGGCTGGCCGACGCCAGGGAGGAGGCACAGCGTTGGTACGAGCGCCTGGGCGGCCAGACCGTCAACCTGGTGCCCGACAGCGACAGCCCCGCCGCCAAGCAGGCGCTGGCCGACGCGGGGGAGCGGTACACCGCCTCGGGTTCGCAGCTGGAGCGCGCCCAGACCCGCCGCCAGTATGAGCTGGCGGGCGACACGGCGCTGGAGGGGCTGCACTACGTGCGGGCGGCGCGCGAGGCCATGGGCATGGACCCGGGCCCCGAGATCCCCGGCCTCAGCGGCCAGGCCCGCGCGGGTTCCATCAAGGAATCCATGGACGTGGATGTTGACGGCAAGCACTACCACGCCAGTCCCCAACCCGACGCCCGCGCGCAGCACTACTACCCCGGCGGCATGGTGTCGGGGCGCCCGGTCCCGTCGGGCTGGTATTCCGAGCCCTGGTGGAAGACCGCCCTGGTGGCGGGCGCGTGGGGGATCGGCTCGATGATGATCTTCGACGCCCTGATCTCCCCGGGCTTCGACTCCGGCGCCATCGACGGCGCCTTCGCCGACGGTTACGCCGACGGCTTCAACGACGCCGGTGGCGACTTCGACGGCGGCGACGGCGGGGACTTCGACGGCGGAGGTTTCGACGGAGGCGATTTCGGCGGGGGCGGCGACTTCTAGCCCGCCGCGCCATTGCCGATCGCGGCGCATCCCACGTATCGTGTCGACATGGTCGTAGCGACGTTCGGAATAATCTTGGGCGGATTCGCCGTCGCGGTGATCGTGGCGGTCGTGTTGGCGGTCTATCGGCGCGGGTCCGGTTCGGACGGCGCGCGAAAGACCCGGTGGACCGACCAGGCGCCGTACATCGACTACACCAACGCGAACAACCCGAACGGTCACCACCACCATCACGGTGGCTTCGGAGGCGGGCACCACCATCACGGTGGCTTCGGAGGCGGGCACCACGGCGGCGGAGGCTTTTCGGGCGGCGGCCACCACGGCGGCTAGGTCCGCCACCTGATCGTCGACTGTGGCGTGTCGCTATCGTGAGACGGTGACCCCTCGTCGCATCCCCGAGGCGCTGCGGGCCCGCCCGCTGCTGGCCGACGGGCTGCTGGCGGCCACCCTGTACGCGGCGCTGCTGCTGATCTGGCGCTTCGGCGAGCGCTCGCACGTGCCTCCGTGGGCCCTGGCGTTCGGCATTCCGCTGAGCGCGGTCGTGTTGCTGCGCCGCCGATTCCCCGTGGCCGTGCTGGCGGCCAGCGTGCTGGGAGTCATCGGCTTCCTCATCGTGCGCGACGCGGGCCGCAGCCCGCTCGACTTCTACCCGACGATCGCCGCGTACTTCCTGGCCACCGCGCGGCCGCGGCTGTGGGCATGGGCCTGCGGCATCGCCGCGGCGGTCGCCCTGTCGGTGGGCCACGGCCTGTTCGGCCCGGTGAGCTGGCTGCTGCCCGGGGTGGTGGCGCCCGCGCTCTTGGTGTTGACGGGCACCG
>NZ_DASQPW010000185.1:0-13287 GCF_035643755.1 Stackebrandtia sp.
GCCGCCGTGCCCACCGCTCCCGCCGGCTACCGCCAGGCCGGCCCGCTGCCGCCGCTGATGGCCGCCGCCCGGGGACGCTTCGCCGCCGACGGCGTCGAGGGGGCCATGACCGTCACCGGGGGCGCCCTCGACGGCATCCAGCGCGCGCTCACCGGCCACGCCGCCCCCGGCGACGCGGTGGCCATCGAGGACCCCTGCTGGGCCAACCTGCGCGACCTCATCGTGTCCCTGGGCATGCGGCCCGTGCCGGTTCCCGTCGACGCCCACGGCCCCGTCCCCGAGGACCTGGACGACGCCCTGCGCCACGCCCGCGCCGCGGTGATCACCAGCCGCGCCCACAACCCCACCGGCGCCTTCATCACCGCCGAGCGCGCCGCCGCGCTGCGCGCCGTCCTGTCCGACCACCCCGACGTCGTGGCCATTGAGGACGATCACTGGGCCGAGCTGTCGGACGACCCCCTCAGCCCGGTCGCCGACGCCGCGCGACGCTGGCTGTTCATCCGCTCGGTGTCCAAACCGTACGGACCCGACCTGCGCTGCGCCGCCGCCTGCGGCGACGACACCACCATCGCCCGCCTCCAGGGCCGGATGCGGGTCGGCGCCGGATGGGTGTCGACGATCCTGCAGCACCTGGTGCTCGGCGTGTGGAACGATCCGCGCACCCCCGAGGTGCTGCGCGCCGCCCGCGACTCCTACCGACGCCGACGCCGCGGGCTGCTGGACGCCCTGGCCGTCCACGACGTGCCCGCCAGCGGACACACCGGCCTCAACGTGTGGATACCGGTCGACGACGAGACCACCACCGTCGCCGCGCTGCGCGATCGGGGATACGCCGTGTCGCCCGGCGCCGGCTTCCGCATCGACGCCCCCGCCGCCATCCGGGTCACCATCTCCGGAATGAGCCAGAACGCCGCTCCCGCCGTCGCCGAGGCCGTCGCCGCGGCGAGACGCGCGTCATATCCCCTTGCCTAGACCCGCCGCGGCGGTCCACTCTGGCAGCGCCCCGCCCCCCGCGAGAAAGCCCTCATATGGTCACCGTCGACACCGCCCGCGTCCAGAAACGAACCCTCGGCGTGCTGTTCGGCACCCAGGTGGTCGGCGGGGTCGGCGTCGCCATCGGCATCGCCGTGGGCGCCCTGCTGCTCGACGACCTCACCGGCGGCCCCTCCCTGTCCGGGCTGGGCTCCTCGGCCTCGGTGATCGGCGGGGCGCTGTTGGCCATCCCGATCGTGCGCATCACCAACCGCGACGGCCGCCGCGGCGCGCTGTCCTTCGCTTATGCCGTGGGCATCGTGGGCGCCGTGGCCGTGGTCGCCGCCACCGTCACCCGCTCCATCCCGCTGGCCTTCGTCGGCATGCTCGCCTTCGGCGGCGGCACCGCCGCCAACCTCCAGGCCCGCTACGCCGCGGTCGACCTGGCCGAGCCCGAACACCGCGGACGCCAACTCTCCCTTGTGGTCTGGGCCGCCACCCTGGGCTCCGTCTCCGGACCCAGCCTGGCCCCCTTCGCCGACAACGCGCTGCGCGACTTCGGCGGCCCCCGCTACAGCGGCCCCTTCATCGCCAGCGCCGTCGGCTTCGGCGTCGCCGCGGTGATGCTGTGGGCCCTGCTGCGCCCCGACCCGCTGGTTCTGGCCCGCCAGCACAGCGGGGAGCCCGACGGCCCCCGCCCCGGCATCTCGGCCGGCTTGAGGGTGGTGCGCGCCAACCCCGTCGCCCGCACCGGAATCCTCGCCGTGGCCCTGGGCCACTTCGTCATGGTCGCGGTGATGGCCATGACCCCCATCCACATCAAGCAGGGCCTGCACGACCCCGACACCGTCACCACCGTCGTGGGAATCGTGCTGAGCGTTCACATCGCGGGCATGTACGCCCTGTCCCCGCTGGCCGGATACGCCGCCGACCGCTTCGGCTCCCGCCGCGTCATCACCGCCGGCATCGTCGGCCTGCTGGCCGCCTGCGCCACGGCCGGCACCGCCGGCGACAACCACGTCCAGCTCGCCATCGGCCTGCTGCTGCTCGGCCTCGGCTGGTCGGGCACCATGGTCGGTGGATCGTCCATGTTGACCGGAGCCGTCGCCGGTGCCGAACGCCCCGCCGTCCAGGGGCTGTCCGACCTCACCATGGGCTGCGCGGGAGCCTTCGCCGGCGCGGTGAGCGGCTTCATCGTCTCCGGCCCCGGATACCCCACACTGGCGGCGCTGGCGGCCCTGGTGATCCTGCCCGTTACGGTTCTGGTGTTGCACAAGCCGAAACCGACGGGAGCCTGACGTGCGGATCAGCCATTTCTGGGACAACATGACCGCCACCTTCGGCCGCGCCTACGCCGAGAGCGTCGCCACCGATCAGACATTGCCCCAATTGGACGGTCGGACCGTCAAGGACGCCCTCGCCGAGGGCTGGGACGTCAAGGCCGTGTGGATGGCGGTGTGCGAGGCGTACGGGGAGCGGGTTCCGCGGGGAATTCGCCGTTGACCCCCCGCTCGAACGTTCGTCCTAGTATGGTGTCGTTCGATAGCGACACGGCGACTGGTCGCAGACGTCCATGTCACAGCCCGGGACTACCGTGTGCGCATGGCTAAGACAACAAGCAAGAAATCCGTGACAACGGGAGGGGCCGCCATGGCAGGCGCACCTGACAAGACCAAAGCCCTCGATTTGGCGCTGGCGCAAATCGACAAGCAGTTCGGCAAGGGCTCGGTGATGAAGCTCGGCGAACGCCCCAAGACCAACATCAGGGCGATTCCGACCGGCTCCATCGCCCTGGACGTCGCCTTGGGAATCGGCGGGTTGCCGCGCGGCCGGATCATCGAGGTGTACGGGCCGGAGTCCAGCGGTAAGACCTCGCTGGCGCTGCACGCCATCGCGAGCGTGCAACGCGACGGCGGCATCGCGGCCATTGTGGACGCCGAGCACGCGCTGGATCCCGAGTATGCCAAGAACCTCGGCGTGGACACCGACGAGCTGCTGGTATCGCAGCCCGACACCGGTGAGCAGGCCCTGGAGATCGCCGACATGCTGGTGCGTTCGGGCGCCGTCGACCTGATCGTCATCGACTCGGTGGCCGCCCTGGTGCCGCGCGCCGAGATCGAGGGCGAGATGGGTGACAGTCACGTCGGCCTGCAGGCGAGGCTGATGAGCCAGGCGCTGCGCAAGATCACCGGCGGGCTGGCCAACACCGGGACGACCTGCATCTTCATCAACCAGTTGCGCGAGAAGGTCGGCGTCTTCTTCGGTTCCCCGGAGACCACCTCCGGTGGTAAGGCGCTGAAGTTCTACGCCTCGGTGCGCCTCGACATCCGCCGCATCGAGACCATGAAGGACGCCGGCGAGGCGGTGGGTAACCGCACCCGGGTCAAGGTGGTCAAGAACAAGGTCTCCTCGCCGTTCCGCCAGGCGGAGTTCGACATCCTCTACGGCGAGGGCATCAGCCGCGAGGGGTCCATCATCGACATCGGCGTGGACGAGGGCATCATCCGCAAGTCGGGCGCCTGGTACACCTACGAGGGCGACCAGCTGGGTC
The DNA here is from genome assembly GCF_035643755.1 of Stackebrandtia sp. Lineage (NCBI taxonomy): Bacteria > Bacillati > Actinomycetota > Actinomycetes > Glycomycetales > Glycomycetaceae > Stackebrandtia > Stackebrandtia sp. Next base: position 3,524 of record NZ_DASQPW010000185.1, read on the forward strand.
AGGGCAAGGAGAAGGTGCGCACCTTCCTCAAGGAGAACCCGGATCTGGCCAACGAGCTGGAGAAGAAGATCAAGGAGAAGCTCGGCGTCGGTGTCGAGGCCGAGAGCGACGGCGAGTCCGCCGCCGAGAACCCGCCCGTCGACTTCTGATCGTTTGTCCATGAAGGACAAAGAGGAGCGCGATCCCGCCGAGCGGGCGCGGGAGATCTGCCTGCGCCTGCTCGACGTGCGCCCCCGCACCTACATCGAACTGGCCGAGGCGCTCACCAAGCGGGGCATCCCCGACGAGGTGATCGACGAGGTGCTGGACCGTTACCGCGAGGTCGGCATGGTGGACGACGCCGCCTTCGCCAGGGCGTGGGTGAGCAGCCGCCACCGCGGCAAGAAGCTGTCCCGGCGCGCCCTGTCCAGCGAGCTGCGCCGCAAGGGCGTCGACACCGAGCTGGTGGACGAGGCCCTGGAGCAGGTCGACGACGACAGCGAACGGGAGGCCGCCCGCGAGTTGGTGGTCAAGCGCCTGCGGAGCATGGGTTCGGCGCCGCCCGACGCGGTGTTCCGCCGCCTGGTGGGGATGTTGGGCCGCAAGGGTTACGGCTCGGGGGTGGCGATCGGCGTGGTGAAGGAGGTCCTCGCCGAGCACGCCGCCACCGCCGAGATGGCCGAGCAGATCGACGCCGACGCCCTGGAGGACATCGACGGGTAGGGCGCCTCAGGCCCCCTTGGCGCGATTGACGACGTCGAGGATCTTGGCGACGAGCTCGGCGAAGGACCTGAGGGGCTCGGTGAGTTTCAGGACCGAGTCGGCGAAGCGGCGGATCCTGCCGAGCTCGGCGTCGGACTTCACCGCGGACTCCAAATTCGCGACGGCGCTTTCGGCGGTGTCGCGGTCGGCCAGATCGGCGTCGTGGACATCGAGCAGGCGGCGCAGGTCGGCCAGCAGTCGTTCGAGCTCGCGCGCGGTCCCGGCCGGGGCGTCGGCGCCGGTGTGGCCGGTGGCGCGCTCCCCGAAGGCGTCGACGCGCATCCGATTGCGGTCGCCCTGCTGTCCGATGTAGAAGCGGTTGTTCTGTCCCGCGTTGGTGATGCCGCGGTTCGGTTCGTCCTCGGTCACGCCGATCCTCCGTACTGAGTGTTGTCGTCGCCCTGTTGGCCGATTCTGAAGGTGTTGCCGCTTCCGGCGTTCAGGCTGCCCCGATTGGTGCCGATCAGTCCATTGTTGATGATCGTGTTGGCGCGGCGGTCCACCTCGAAGGTGTCGACGTGCTTGCCGCGCAGGAAATCGACGCTGGTGCGCAGGACCTGACGTTCCAGGATGCGGGTGTACTTGACGACGTCCCGGCGTTGGAAGTAGTTGTGGGCGGCCAGGTCGGTGCCGAGTTCGCGGACGCTGACGCGGGCGCCGTGGTCGGTGGCGGCGAGGGGGTTTCGCGGAGTGTTGCTGCCGTGCCCCAGCGCCCTCAACCCGTCGCCGCAGTCCCGTGCCAGGTTGATGGGTGCCCTTCCGACGATGCGGGGCAGGTGCCCGAAGGCGCGCACGGCGTCCAATGCCATGGCCGGGCCCCCGACCCGGGTGCGGTCGCCGAAGACGTGGAACTCGGCGCGGGTGGGTGGCAGCGCGAAGCTGGAGAACTCCATGTACAGGGTCTCGCCCTGGAGGGCGGCGTGCACGTAGACGGTGGTGACGATCTCGCCGTCCCACGCGACCACCTGACACTTCAGGTAATGCCGCAAAACGGTGGTGGGGTCGCGCTTGACGTCGTCCATGGTGAACCGGCGGTCGGGCCGCTGAAGCTGCGCGATTCGATGGACCGGGCCCTCGGTTTCGACGCCCGCGATGAACGCCACGTCGGTGATGTGAAGGTCGGGGAGCTGATACGAGGCCGGGGTGGGAAACGCCAGGCGGGACAGCTCCCGCTTCAGATGTCCGGTCAGCTCCACGGTGTCGAAGTGCGGGAAGCCCGGGTCTTCGGGGTCGTCGACGCCCGGGGTGTCCGCGCGCCGCAACGGAAGTGCGAACTGCCAGGTGCGCAGCTCCGATCCCGATCCGATGAACGGGTTGTCGTCCGCGTACGTCACGACGTCACCGAACTGGCCGCCGTGGATGCGGTGGAGATTGCCGTCGCCGCCGTCGGGTGTGGCGCTGGTGTGCGGCACCTCGGATATGTTGTGGCGGCGGATGATCGCGAAGGCGCAGGCGATCGCCGCCAGGAGCATGAAGTTCAACGCCGACAGGCCCAGCTGATCGGAGAGCGCCGATGCGGCGCTGAGCCCCGTCGACACGTCCGCGAAGGTGATGGCGGTGAGGAACGCCATGACGGCCGTCATGGTCCCGAGGAGGAGCAGCATCCCGCGCGCGAGCAACCGTTGCGGCGACACGTTCGCCGAGCCGCGCAGCAGGCGGATGCCGTCGGTGTAGAGCTTTGACACCGACGCGAGCCATTGCCACTCGACCAGAATCGCGAGGGTCACGAGGGCGGCGAGGGGCGCGGCGGCGAGAAATACGAGTTCGCAGAGGATCACGGCGATGTTTTGCAGGATGTCGATGCCGCGCGCGCGTTTGGCGTGCCTGAGCACCTCGGCGGCGTCGGCGGCGGCGTAGGGCGCGACCGCGCGGTCGGGTTGGTGGTAGATCTCGTTGAGGATGTCGCGGCGGTATTCCTCGTCGAGGTAGGTGCCCGCGCACAGGTGCAGCGTCGCGAGGGTGTGTCTCCACGGTGTTGACATTGCCACTCCTGAACGGTCGTGTCATGTGGACAGCGTGGCCGGTGGCCGGAGTTTCCGTGTGGACGTACAAGTCTCACGCGCGGCTGAGAGCCGTCGCGGACGCGGAAGTCGCCAATGTGGGTCCCGAACGCCGAATGTGTGACACGGCGTCAGAAAGCTGACACGATCAGTCCTCGCGGCGCACGTTGACCTCGCCCCGGGCCCCTTCGCCGAAGCCGCCGATGTTCAGGGTGTTGTTGTCCCCCTTGGACGCGACATACGTGACGGAGCGCGGCTCGCGCTCGGCGTCGGGCGGCGGCGAGTCGTCGACGTCCATGTGGTGCAGCACCTCGAAGGCGAACGCCGCCGCGTGTCGGGCGGCCAGCGGCTGCCATTGCCGATCCGCGCTGACACCCTTGTCTCCCAACAGATCCGAGATGCCGCGGACCACCAGCGACTCGACTCCGTTATGGGCTCGGGCGCCCCGCAGGAACCCGTAACCCTCCATCTCGATGCCCAGCGCGTCGTCGCAGTGCCGCTCGATGAACCGGGCGGTGTCCGAGTCGACCCCGGTGACGACGGTGCCGCCGGACGCCAGCGGGCCGATCCGCGCCGCCGGCGTCTCGCCGTGCGCCCCGGTGGTGATGCGGCGCTGCCACTGGCGATCCCGCACCACCGCGTGCGCCCGTTGCAGCGCGGCATAGGTCGAATCGAGCGTCTTGACGCGGGGTCGCAAACCGGAGTCCGTGTCGCGTCCGGATTGATAGTCATAGATGTGCGAGGCCGCGACGACGTCGCCGTGCCGCACCTTGCGGCGCCCGCCGGCGATGCCCACGAAGATCGCCACCCGGGGCGAGAACGCCGATATCGCCCGCTCCACCTGGGCGGCCGTGGGGGCGTTGTCGCGGCCGGTGAGCGCGACGACGACCCGCCAGGACGCGAAGCCGCCGATGTCGTAGACGGCGCCGTTGACGGTCTCGCGGCCGACGGTGCCGGTGAGGTGCTCGGTGATGGCCTGGTGCTCCAGGTCCAGTGCCGCACACAGCACCGCGGTACGGGGGGTTCGGGGGGTGGGCATGAAAATACGATAGAGGAACGAACCCGGCGATAGTGATTCCATAAGGGATGTGAATCGGCCATGAGGACGCAGGAGATTCGCCTCGAGCTGCGCAGACTGCACAGGGGACGGGGCGTGCACGGCGCCGACCTGCGCGGGCGGCTGGGGGAGCGGCTGATGGCGCTGGCCGCGGCGGACGACGACACCGACGCGGCGGAACTGCGGCGGCGGCTCGTCGCGCGTCTCAAGGACTGCGCCGCCGGGCTGCCCGCGCCCGAGCGCGCCGTGGTGGTCCGTGCGTTGGGAGTGGACGGCGGCGAGGCGGACCTGGGGGAGCGGCTGCGGGGCATCGCGGTCGAGCTCGGCTGCTCGCCGCGCACGGTGCAGCGGAAGGTCGACGCGGCCGAAAGGCTGCTGGCCGAGCGGATTCGCTCACGCCTGTCGGCCAGCCCCGACGACGGCTGGTACGTCCGGCGCCTCACCGCGCACATGCTGCTGGACCGACCGGACGTGATGGCCTTCGAGGAGCGCGAGATCGTGTCCACCCATGACGGACTGGAGACGGTGACCCTCCCCTTTGACCTGCCGGAGAACCCCGGTCCACAGGGGCCGCGGTTGCGCGTCGAGGTGCGTTTCGGCGGCACGCTCGCCGCGATGAACCGGTCGTCGCCCCGCCGCCCCGAGGTGACCGTGGAGCTGTCGAAACCCTTGCGGGAGGGGGAGAGCCACGCGGTGGCCGTCGACATCACCGTGGACGCCGGGCGGCTCACCCGTCCCCATTACATCCTCATCCCGGAGCGCCGCTACGACAATGTGGACCTCAGGGTGCGCTTCGGTGCCGGGCGCGCCCCCGCGTGGGTGCGCAGGGTGGAGGCCGAGACGGTGCGCACGTTCGATCCGCCCCGGATGCGCGGTGAGGCGCTGACGCCGGACCGGTCGGGCGAGGTGGCCGTCAGCTTCGGCAACCCCCGGCTGCAACTCGGCTACGGCGTCCAATGGGGAGTCGAAGAGTGAGGGGCGCGGCGGGGGTCAGCACAACCCCCGCCGCGGTGGCGTGTGGCGCGGTGGTGCCACACGGTCCCCCTGGGCGGGTCTCCTAGCAATGCGTCTCCATGCCGAACTCCTTACGTGAATGGCTTGAACGGTAAGGGTTCCCGGAAACCCGCCCTTAAGGTCCTTATGACGTTAAGGGGTTTCGTCGACGATACCGCGCTAAGGTCTTCGTGTCAACGAGACGAGAAGGGCTGCGGCGGTGACTCACGACGACGGGATACCCGCGACGACGGTGACGGTGGACATGGCGGTCTTCACCGTCCGCGATGGACGATTCGGGATACTGCTGGTGCGCAGGGGGAATCCGCCGTTCAAGGGCAAGCTCGCCCTGCCCGGCGGGTTCCTGGAACCCGACGAGGACCTCGACGACGCCGCCGCGCGCGAACTCGCCGAGGAGACCGCGCTGTCGGCCGCCGACGTCCACCTGGAACAGTTCCGCGGCTACGGCGCGGTGGGCCGCGACCCCCGCACCAGGGTGGTGACCATCTGCTACCTGGCGCTGGTCCCCAGCCCTCCCGCGGTGGTGGCGGGCGGCGACGCCGCCGACGCGGTCTGGGTCGCCGTCGACGACATCCTGGCCGATCCGTCCATGATGGCCTTCGACCACGCGCGGATCGTGCGCGACGCCGCGGCCCACGCCCGCGGCAAGCTCGAACACACCACGATCGCCGCGGCCTTCTGCCCCAAGGAATTCACCCTCAGCGACCTGCGCCGGGTGTACGAGATCGTGTGGGGCGAGGCGCTCGACCCCCGCAACTTCCACCGCAAGATCATGAAGGTGGACGACTTCCTGCTGCCCACCGGCACCGCCACCACGAGAGACGGCGGCAGACCCGCCGCCCTGTACCGCGCGGGCGCCGCGACCCAACTCCGCCCGCCCCTCTACCGTCGCTAATCGGGCGTCGGATCCAAGAAGACGTACCTGATCTGCGGGATTCGCTCGCGCAGCCGATGCTCGGCCGAATCGCTGTCGGCCTCGATCGCGGCGCCGAGCGCCGAATCGGTGAAGTCCACCTTGGCCGCCACGAAGATCTGGTCGGGTCCCAGGTGGATGGTGTAGAGCTGACGCACCCGATCGATGGTCTCCACCTTCGACAGTTCGTCGATGATGAGGTTCTGCAGCCGCAACGGAACCGACTGCCCGATCAACAGCGACTTGTTGTTGATCGCCAGGGTCACCGCCACCGTGATCAACAGGACGCCGATCAGGATCGACGCCGCGCCGTCGTACAGCGGGTCGCCCGTCAGCTCGGTGAGGACGAGGCCCGCCCCCGCCAGAACCAGCCCCGTCAACGCCGCGAGATCCTCCAACACCACGGCCTTGACGGAGGTGTCGGGGGTGAGGCGCAGGTACGTCCACCACTTGACGTCCAGGCGCTTGGCCGCTCCGTTGGTCTGGCGCAACCCCTTGATCAGCGAGATCGTCTCCAGCCCAAAGGAAACCACCAACACCACGTACGACACCAGATAGTCGCCCGGCGGCTTGCGGGCCGTGATCTCGGAATACCCGTGCGTGATGGAGAAGCCGCCGCCCACGATGAACATGAACGCCGCCGCCAAAAACGCCCAGAAGTACGCCTCGCGCCCGTATCCGAAGGGGTGCCGCCGATCGGCGGGCCGCGCCCCCCGCAGTAGCGCCACGTACAGGAAGACCTCGGTGGTGGTGTCGGCCACCGAATGCGCCGCCTCCGACAGCATCGCCGCCGAACCGCTGATCAACCCCGCCACGGCCTTGGCCACCGCGATGGCGACGTTCATCGCCAGCGCGACCAGGACCGTACCAACGCTTTCGGAATCGCTCACCGGACACTCGTCTCAGCCAACCATGGGTGGATTGATCGAAATATTACGGCGCGTAGCCGCGCTTTGGGGGACGCGCGACATCCCGTCCACAATCCCCCGCGCGGGGGAGGCCACCCCCTCGGTGGCGCGAGGCCCCGCGCCGCCGCGCGCCGCAGCCTGGAACCCATGACCACAACGACCACCCGCCCCCGCCGCGCCGCGGTGCTGGCGCTCGGCTGGACGGCGGTAGCCGCCCTGATCGTCTACGCCACCTGGAACCGCGGCATCGCCATGGACCTGATGCTCGCCGCCATGTCCGTGGTGGGCCTGTTCTCCCACGACGCGGTGCTGCCCTTCCAACCCGACTGGCTCGGCGCGGCCCTGCGCGCCACCGCCACCGTCGCCGCCGCCTACCTGGCCTGGCGCCTGATCCGCTACCACCGCGTCACCAGGGGCGCGTGTGGACGGTGCGGCCGCACCGCCACCGCCGCCGATCCGAGTCGCCGCCGCGCCCTGGCGCTGTGGGCGGCGTACGTCTCGATCCTGCCCGCCGCGGGCTACGCCGCGCTGAAGATCACCTGGGCCTTCGGCGGCACCATCGGCCTGGCCGACCCCTCGGTCTTCGCGGGCATCAAACCCTGGACCCCGGGCTTCGCCGACACGGGCGTCATGGCGCTCATCGGTATCGGCGTCGCCCTGGCCATGGCGCACCGCCGCCCGCGCCCGCCGCGCTGGCTGCTGCTCACCCCCACCCTCATCGGCCTGGCCATGCTGATCCCCGTGTCGATCCTCGGCACGGCGGGCAACATCAGCGGCGCCAACGCCGCGGCGGGCTTCCTGTCCACGATGTCGGCATGGGTGCTGTGGTTTGTCTACGGCTGCTTCACCGTGTGGGCGGTGTGCCTGTCGATCGTCACCGTCGAATACCACTACGGCACCCGCGGGCGCTGCGCCACCTGCGGCCGCGGTTAGCCGCCATGTCCACGACCCGCCCCGCCTGTGCCAAGATCGTGCCCATGTGGTGGCGTCCCGTATTCGGCTCCCGCACCTACCGAGGCTGGACCTGGCTGATCCTGGGCGGCGCCATCCTGATGCCGTACATGATGGTCGGCCAGGTCGTCGCCGTCGTCGTGACGGGACACGGCCGCACCCAGACGGGCGATCCACTGTGGGCGGTACAGTTCCCGATCTTCCTGGCGGCGCTGCCCGTGATCGCCGCCAGCGGGCTGCTGCTTCCCGTCCGCCCCACGGCGGTCCTGCTGGCCCGCACCCTGCTGGCCACCGAGATCCCCGAGGTCACCCCGTCGCGCACGTGGGCCCGCCGCGGTCGCGACGCCGCCTGGTTCACCATCCATCTCGGCGTCGGCGGCCTGCTCAGCGGACTCACCCTGGCCCTGGTCCCGTTCGCGGTCTTCCTCGTCGTCGTCCCCTTCTTCCCGCACCCCCACACCATCCTGGCCACGGTCGGCATGAGCGGCTGGCCCCTGGGCTGGGGCCCGCCGCTGGGCCCGCTCATCCTGATCTCCCTCGTCTACGTCATCGCGGCGGCCACCGCGCTGCTGCGCCGCGCCGCCCCCCTCCTGCTCGGCCCCACCGCGGCCGAACGCCTGGCCACCGAGCGCGCCGAACGCACCCGCCTGGCGGTCCGCAACCGCATCGCCCGCGAGCTCCACGACTCGGTCGGCCACGCCCTGTCCGTGGTCACCGTCCAGGCTGACGCCGCCACCCGCGTCCTCCGCGACGACCCGTCCTTCGCCCTGCGCGCCCTGGAAGCCATCTCCGACACCGCCCGCCACGCACTGGACGAACTGGACGCCGTCCTGGGCATCCTGCGCGAGGACGGCCCCGCCTCCACCGAGGTCGCCCACACCATGGACGACCTCCCCGACCTGCTGCGCACCTGCGGCCTGAACACCGAAACCGACATCGCCCCCAACCTCGCCCCCCTGCCCCCGGTCCTCTCCCGCGAGGCCTACCGCATCGTCCAGGAAAGCCTCACCAACGCCCTGCGCCACGGCGCCGACACCACGGCCACCATCCACATCGCCCTCGACGCCAACACCCTCGCCATCCACATCGCCAACCCCATCCCCGCCACGGCCCACCCACCCCACCCCGGCCGAGGCATCACGGGCATGACCGAACGCGCCACCGTCCTCGGCGGCGACCTCACCGCCGCCCCCCACGACGGCCACTGGGTGGTCGACGCCCGATTTCCCTTGGGCACCTGATGATCCCCGCGAGGTTGCGCCGGGTGGCTAATCTGCGCCCGTGAATCACAGTTCCCCGATCGCCTGTGCGGTCATCGTTGTCGTCGGCATCCTCGTGATCGCGCTCATGGCCACGACGGCAGGAAAGTCGGGCCGCGGTGGCGGTACCACCAACGACTACTACTCGTACGGCTCCAGTGATGGTTCGCACTTCACGAACGACGACTCGGGCCACCATCACCACCATCACCACGACAACGGCGGTTCCTACGATGGCGGCGGCGACTCGGGCGGCTGGGACGGAGGCGACTCGGGTGGTGGCGACTCTGGAGGCGGTGATTCGGGAGGCGGCGACTCAGGCGGCGGTGGCGACTGATCACGTGTCGCTCGGCTAAGGTCACGGCGTGACGCTGAATGTCCTGCTCGCCGACGACGAGGACCTGATCCGCGCGGGGCTGGCCGCCATCATCGAGGCCGAACCCGACATGACCGTGGTGGGGCAGGCCGCCGACGGGGTGGACGCGGTCGGGCACGCCAGGAGATTGGGGCCCGACGTCGTGTTGATGGACGTGCGAATGCCCCGGGTGGACGGGATCGAGGCCACCCGACAGATCTTGCGGGACATGGGTTCGCCGCCCAAGATCATCGTCGTGACCACATTCGACAACGACGACTACGTGTACGAGGCGCTGCGGGCGGGGGCCGATGGGTTCTTGTTGAAGCGGACGCGGCCCGCCGACCTGGTGGCGGCGATTCGGTTGGTGGTGTCGGGGGACGCGTTGTTGTTTCCCGCGGCGGTGCGGAAGCTGGCGTCGCGCCATAGTGGGCGGTCGAGCCTGGACGAGGCGAATCTGACGGCGCGGGAGTCGGAGGTGTTGCGGCTCATGGCGCGCGGCAAGTCGAACGCCGAGATCGCCGGGGAGTTGTACGTCAGCGCCGAGACGGTGAAGACGCACGTGG